>JADFZZ010000008.1 GCA_015232315.1 SAR324 cluster bacterium
CGTGAAACATCCACTCCTGCCAGAATGCCATAGACTTTCTTGTCCTGGTGTTCAGGAAAAAAACGATGGAACTGTCGCATGTTTTCCAATAACTGATCAATTCCATCATCCCGCAGATGACTTTTGACTTCCACCAGATAAACCGCGTTCACGTCCGTGTTGGCATAGGCCATCACATCAATTTCAAACTCTTCCCCACCTTTGCGAACCTTGACATTCGGAGCGATCACATTGGATTTCGAACAGGCGTGGATGTATTTTTTTAATTCCGCTAAAAATTGGGATGAATTGCCTGCTGAATTACAAACCATTGACGCACTGAGGTCTGCCATGGAAGTATTACAACGATTTTCCGAACAGGAACGCGATTATCTGCTTTATGAAGCGCGACTCGACGCAGTGAGGGATGAACGTGCCCGTAACAAACTCTATGAAACCACTGCCAGACAATTGGCAGAGGCACTCCAGAGAGAGTCTGTGGCTCTTCAACGGGAAGCTCTGGCGCAACAACAAAAAGAACAGCTACTGGAACTCCTCAAAAAAGCGGGCATTGATCCCAATCTATGATCCTCAAAAGCGTCTCTTTGAGCAAGGAGGCACACGTTCGCAAAGGACAGACTTTCTTCATCACAAGCACGCACTTCCCCCTTTTTTTCCTTCAAAGTGGGCGAACCTTGACATTCGGGTGTTACCGGTCATGTAAACTGACCCAGTAGCGGACAATAAAATTGACCCACCTTTACCGTTAACTGTCATCTCGATCTTTTGGTAATTTATTTCGAGCTGTGCAGGTACTTTTTTCAACCACCCGCTATAACGGTGGATAGGTGTTACAGATTAAAATTACTGACGATTTTCCATCCATTTCAATAATTTTTGATACCGTTCTCTTAGAGAGCCAAATAAAGTGTCTCTTTTTTTTTAGAACTCGCTTTTTTCATGATTCGGTTGCGTTCTACCGATTTACGTTGTGAGTCGGGTATTTCAACCTCGACATAGGGAAGTAATTCTAAAGAAGTGAAGGGCTTTTCCTGGTATAAATGAGCATCTAAAGCCAGCAAAAGTGTTGGACCTTCATAGACCAACCGTAGTCCCGTATGTTTGCGACCGTGAATCCTTCTTTCGTGTCCTTTTGGTTTCTTAAACCATCGCTCTAAATCAAGATTATCTCCTGGAATTTCTAAGTCATCACTTCCAACAAACACACCGCTTCCAAAACTTTGCATAATCTGCATCATTTGTTTTGCCAGTGGATCTTTTGCAGATAATTTTTGAAGTTGATGCTGTATGTCAGTAAATTGTTCCACTCGTTGAGTAACCGTTCCGATAGAGGGATTGAGTGTCGTCATCACCTCGTCTACCATTTTTGTATATTTCACGATTTCTGCTTTATCCTGTTCGTAAATGATCAACCCCTGTTGGATGCGTTTTTTGAGACAATCTAATTTAGAAGAGATGGGTGTTTTCCCCAGTTTTAAGTTGGCTTCAAGAGATTGAACCACTTCCTCCAAAGCATGATACATGCGTAAACCCGGTGGATTTAAAGGTCCACCACGACTATCGTTGAGGATCCCACGGACAGAGGCGCAATAGTCAAAAACGATCTCTGCCGCATATTGTTGCTGTTCCTCCGTAAGAACCCCGTCGTTCTGATCTAACTCCGATAAAGTCTCTTTTTCAATCTCACGAAGTCCTCTGACTTTTCTACGCATCTGGACTTTGGAATGGCTATCTTTTTCAAGAACCCCTTTGGCTAAATCACGCATAAAATGATTACTGCAATAACGATGAGCGGTATAAGGGAATTCAATCGCAATTGCTGTCACAAAAGCCTCTTGTTTATCTGAAATCCACGCTTTCACAGGTTTTTGTAGAAAGTGTGCCCATTCTTTTGCACGCTGTATCAATTTTTGAATTTCAGATGTTGAACTGGACAGTAACGGTTCCGCAAACCAAATTCGCTGTTTACGAAGTTCTCTGACCACATAAACTGTTTCATGACCTTTCTCAGGTTGTAATGCATCGATGCTCAGGATCACATCGGAGCACTCTTGATATTCTTCTTTTAAACGGTCCATGTCCTGATGCCTTGCGGCAACCATGAGTTGATATTTCCCAAGATATTTGGAAATGGTATCCATTGAAATATCAATTTGGTGAGTATCCAATAGTTCACATTGAATTTGTGGAACAGACCAATGGCGTTTAAACCTGCCAAATCCCATCCATAACAATAAATCCCATCCAATTCTCCATCTGGGGATGGCGATAGAAATCTCTGATTTAGGACTGATCAGTGTTCTCCGATGGATACATTGCTTATTGGAGCAGCACGATAGCTTACAGATCAGCTTGAGAGCCCCTGTTAACGTCTGAACATGATGAACTCTCTCCTTCCGGATGATTAAAGGACTATTGCAAATGGGGCAGCAATTAACCTCAACTTCCAAAATAACGGGGATGAACTCAATATTGGTTGACCATTTTGCAGGCATTGTTTGACTCCAGTAAAAACTTTCATGGTTTTTCTGGTTAATAATGCCTTCTACTTAAAAAGTCAGATTAATTCATCCCTTCATATTCTTGGTTTAACTGTCATCCACCATTATAGCGGGTAGTTGAATATATTGCCCTTCCTTGTTGAGTTGCTCCGCATATTGCATCATCATCGTCGTTTTTCCAGTCTGTCGGGGAGCGTGCAGGATGAAATATTTCTGATCGTCAATCAATTTCCGGACGTCATCAAACCGGGGCTGAAAATTGACCATATAATGAATATCAGATTTACAAGGGCCAGAGGTGTTGAAGAATTTTCGGGTAGCCATAATCGTTCCTCGCGATGAAGTTTCACAAACAAACAGGACTCTTTCCTTACTTCTAACACAAGACTTCTGCGAGCAACAGTTCCAAATGAGACGGAAGTGTGAACTTTCAAATTGCCAAAAAATTTCAGATGATTCAAAAGATATTCAATAAACCTTTTGCAATTTCTGATGCTGAATCAAAGATTTTTCACGAAAATTCTAAATGAGTCTTTTTCACGCCTTCACACAAAGGAACCCATGAACTTCAAACTCCTCAGGTTTGGTCTCCTGACTATTTTCTGCATGACCACCTGGACTGTCTCTCCCTTGTATGCCCTGACACATCTAGTTCTGGATGGCACCCAAACGCAGATTCCATTGGGACGCCACATGGAATTTGCAGAAGATAAGGCAGGCTCCTGGACGATTGACATGGTGGCCAGTCCTTCCTTTTCCCACCCCTTTATTCCGGGAACCAGCGACTTTCCCAATTTCGGCTTCAGCAACTCCGTTTATTGGGGACGTCTGCAACTCCAGAATCCACTGAGACAGAACATCCCCTGGTACCTGGAACTGGCTCAACCACGGATTGATCATGTCCAGATTTTCATACGTCAACCGGATGGACGATTTTTGATAAAAGCCTCAGGAGATCACATTCCCTTTGCACACAGGGACATCCCTCTTCGAAATTTTGTGTTTGTGCTCTCCCTACCTCCACAAACCCTTCAGGACATCTATATTCGAGTGGAATCAGAAGCCTCCATGCAAATGTTCTTTACCCTCTGGACTCCGGAAACCTTTGTGGCAAAATCCACTGAGGAGCATTTAGTTATCGGACTGTATTTTGGCACCCTGCTGATCATGATCCTCTACAATCTATTTCTGTTTGTCTCCATTCGAAATCGGAGTTATCTGTTTTATGTACTCTTTATTACGGCTATCATATTCTGGCAGTCGAACCATTATGGAGTGGCCTATCAATATCTGTGGCCTCATTTTCCAGCGTGGGCCAACCTCTGTGTCCCTTTGTCAGGACTACTTGTTATATTATGTTTTTTTCTGTTCACTCGTAGCTTTTTGGAAACCTCAACCTTATTGCCTGTCTGGGATAAAATCCTAAGAGTTTTCATAGGAATCTTATTCCTTTTTTTACCTCTCTCCCTGATCCTGCGGTATAGAAATAGTATCCAGTTGGCACACCTTACGGGCTTTTTTGCAGTTTTCATCATTCTGATAGTGGCTGTGGTCGCCTTTTTCAAAGGCAGTCGTTCTGCCCGGTTTTTCCTTCTGGCTTATTTTCTGTTACTGACTACAGCAATTATAAACATTTTAAAACAATTCGGAATAATCCCCATTATGTTCATCACCGAATATGGGGTACAAATCGGTTCAACGCTGGAAGTCCTCCTTCTCTCCCTTGGATTGGCGGATCGGATCAATACGCTGAAAAAAGAAAACTTTCTGGCGCAGGCGAAGGTTGTGGAAACTCAGGCTAAATTGTTGAAAGCCCAGGAGGAAACAGTCTTGGCTCAGAAGCAATCCATTGAGAACCTGCATCAGGTGGATCAGCTCAAGGATGAGTTTCTGGCAAACACCTCGCATGAACTGCGTACCCCCCTCAATGGCATCATTGGAATTGCCGAGTCCCTGATGGATGGGGCCACCGGGAAACTGTCTCGGGATATCCACAGGAATCTCAACCTGATTGTCCAGAGTGGAAAGCGTTTGGCAAACCTGGTCAATGATGTGTTGGATTTTTCCAAAATGAAGCACAATGACCTCCACTTGAACCTGCTCCCGATGGATATTCATAACCTGACCCAGTGGGTGCTGACGCTCTCCAGACCGTTACTAAAGCAAAATGGGGTTGTTCTGCATTCTGAAATTCCAGAAAATCTTCCGTTGGTGGAGGCTGATGAAAACCGCCTGCAGCAAATCCTCCTGAATCTGGTGGGCAATGCCATCAAATTCACGGATCAAGGGGAAATCTGTGTTCGTGCTGAGTCCCGTGAAAATCAGGTCTGGGTGTCAGTATCAGATACAGGAATTGGTATTCCACAGGACAAGCAGGAACGGATCTTTGAAGCATTTGAGCAGGGGGATGGCTCCCAAAACCGTATCCATGAAGGAACCGGATTGGGATTAAGCATTACTAAAAAATTGGTGGAACTCCATGGAGGAAAGATCTTTCTAGAAAGTACGGAGGGAAAGGGGTCCACTTTTTCATTCAATTTAGCGATTTCTGAGAAGCAAACACTTCCGGAAACATCTTTACGACAAGGGCTTCAAGCTCATCAGAAAGAAGCGGTACAAGATATTCAGGAGGCCCTAGAATTCACTGTATCTCCAGAGAATCCGGATCAACAACCCTCCCCAAGCAAAACCATCCTGGTGGTGGATGATGAACCGGTGAATATTCAGGTGGTGCAGAATCATCTTCAAATGAGGAATTACAGGGTGTTGACCGCCTTTGACGGCGCTGAAGCACTGGACGTCCTGGAAAAAAACAAACCTGATTTGATTGTGCTGGATCTGATGATGCCCCGTATGAATGGCTATGAAGTCACTCAACACATCAGAAAGCAATACACTCAGGAGGAGTTGCCGATTGTGATGCTAACCGCGAAAAATCAGGTTCGGGATCTGGTGGAAAGCTATGCGAGCGGAGTCAATGATTACCTCACCAAGCCCTTTCATAAAGAAGAACTGCTGAGTCGCGTAGGCCTCCATATTCAACTCCAGGATGCAATTCATCATTTGGAGGATAAGGTAAAGGAAAGGACCCTGCAATTTCAGAAAGTATCTCAGGAACTGTCCCTGCAGAATCAGGTGATGATGGAGGATTTGAAAACAGCAGCGATTTTACAATCCCGGTTATTTACCATCTACGATCCCCCTGAATTTCTGAAAGTAGCCGTGTGTTATCAACCGCATCACTATGTTTCAGGCGATATGTATAAAATGTATGAGGATGAATTAGGGGGCTTCAACCTGTTTTTGGGCGATAGCACCGGACATGGCGTTGCCGCGGCCCTGACGACCATGATGGCAAATATTCTGCTCAGTCAAAAAGCCAATGTGATTCCGCATTATGTGATGGAGTATCTCAATGATCATCTGACGGAACAGTTACCTGATGACCGCTTTATGACCGGGGTACTGCTACAAATCCGGAAAGAGGGGAAACTCACCTGCCTGAACGCAGGACATCTTCCGGTTATTCTGGTTCCCGCCAGTGGAGACGCCCCCCTGTTGTTATCCCCTAAAAGTTTTATGCTGGGTGTTTTTCATACACCTGAATTCCAGTGTAAGGCATCCAACTATACTCTTCAGCCTGGAGATCTTGGCATTTTCTTCACTGATGGCCTCACGGAACGTAAAAATTCACATAATGATTTGTTTGGCGAGGAACGGTTGATTCAGTTCATGCGGGAAAACCGGGAAATGGAGGTCGAACCCCTGCTGAATAAACTGCTGCAAGAGTTGGATAATTTTGCTGAAGGAGAAGCCCCCAATGATGATGTTTCAGCCATTGTGTTCCGGTATGTAGGGTGAGACATCTCACAACCATTCCCAGTATATTCTTTTACGGTTTTCGATTCAGGCCGTAGCAAGATTTTGCAGGCACAGGTTTTTGAGTGTCTGTCGTGACAGCCCACCTGAATACAACTGGAAGTAAAGTTCCTGGTCCCTGTCCAGATAATTCAGGGCATTCTGATAGGACCTCCGGGCTTCCCGTTCCAGTTTTTGTCTGGAATAAATGCCTGCGAGATGGAAGTGGGCAAGGGAAAAACCCTGATTTAAAAAAATCACGGTTTGATAGGCTTTGATGGCGGTTTCCCATTCCTGTTTCTGTTCGTGGACAAGTCCTTTTAAATAAAGGGCTTCCACTGAAAATTCATCGTTTTCCAATACTTTATTACAGGCCTCCAACGCCCGATTGAACTGGCCGTTACCAGCAAAAATCAATGCCAGGGCCGTCAAGGCTCCGGTATGAACAGGATTCCGGTGCAGAAGCTGTTCAAAAATCATTGAAGCTTCAAGCGTATTCTCCTGTTTTAACCACTCCATGCCTCGTTGATAATCAGCGTCAGGAGTGGTTTGTGACGCTAAAGGAGCCGACTTTCTGTTGGAATCTGTTTGGGGTTCCTCCTGAAACACAGGGAATGGCCTTGAATCATTTGGTGTTGAGGCACGAACCATCTCCGGAAACATGACTCGGGATTGCTCAAAACGGTTTGGTGTGTTTAACGTGTTCAACGTCAGACTGGGCTTATTGTCTGGAACAATGACTGCTTTGCGATAAAAAAAGGTGTCGCTATGTTCCATATTCTCAAAGTCCGTTGAAATATCGCGTAAGCTTTCAGCATGACCCAGAATGAGATACCCTCCGGGATTGAGGATGGAATGGAATTTATTTATGATAAACCGGATCGATTCGAGAGAAAAATAAATCAGCACATTCCGGCAGAAAATCACATCAAAACCACCGATTTTCGAATATAACGTTTCATCCCTCAGGTTTCCTTCCAGCCATGAAATCCGATACTGCAAAGGGTGTTTGATTTCAAAACGTGTATGGCCGATCTGATTGAAATATTTGAGATATTCAATGGGCATTTGTTTGATGGCCCTGGTTTCATATTCCGCTTTTCTGGCACGGTTCAGCGACCCCGGATTGATATCCACTCCTGTGATCTGGCACTTGATGTGCGGAAAATGTTCGGTCATCAATAACGCGATGGAATAGGGTTCTTCTCCGGTGGAGCAGGCGGCAGATAAAAATCGCACCGTTGAACCACTCACCACCAAAGGCGGGAGTATGTGGTTTTTCAAAGCGTTAAAATGCGGCAGTGTCCGGAAAAAATAGGTTTCTCCGATGGTCAATAATTGAACGAGACGATCAAGTTCTTCACCCTTGTCCCGGTATTTTAGAAATTGATAGTATTCGTCCGGATTTCTGAATTTCAACCGATCAATGCTTTGTTTCAACGCATCTTCCAGCAGGTAAGCCCGGGAACGGTCATAATGCATTCCGCAGTGCTGTTCCAACAGTTCGTTGAAATGATTAAAATCAACATCAGTTAAAATCAATTTCATGGAAGATCGCATGAACAGAATGAATGTATAAACAAAACTGGATGGAACACAGGAACTAATCCAAAACTTCAAGAATGACCAGACTCACATCATCCGTGAACTTGCCTGACGGGAAGTGCTTAAGAATTTCCTGACAAATCTTGTCGCCCAGAGCATTTGCCGAATATTCCAGATATTGTTCCAGCAACTGGATCAGCAGAGGTTCAAGATCCAGAAAAGGTGGTTCTTTCATTTCGATGATGCCATCGGTGTAGATAAAAACCTTGTCACCGGGCAATAACTGGATTTCGGTAGTTTGCCAATCTACTGCCGTTTCGGATGGGAAAATACCCAACAACGACCCATTGGCCTTGAGAGTAATCACCTTGCTGGTGGACTGTCTCAAAATAAAAGTATTGGAATGACCTGCGGAGGTGTAACGGAACATCCGCGATTGAACATCATAATGCGCGTAAAAAGCCGTGACAAACTTGTCGGTAGGAAGTTTGCCATGAATGTTGCCATTCACCAGACGAACCACTTCATGGGGTTGTTCAAAGCGTTTGGAGGTGAATTGAAAAGAATCGACCACCATGAAGGAAATCAAGGCGGCAGGAATCCCGTGTCCTGAAACATCTGCCAGCAGAATCGCCAGTTGTTGCGTATATTTCTGCCAGTAAATGTCATAAATATCCCCACCCAGTTCATCATAAGGAATATATCGGGTAAACAACCTGGCCCCCTCAACACCTGGCAAAATCGCGGGCATTCGTGCCTGTTGAACAAGACGTGCCTGGTTGCGTTCCAGTTGCTGTTGTTCATAACGTTCCTGAAGTAGCATGTTTTTCAACGCGATTTCTTCAGTCCGTTCTTTCACTCTCAATTCCAGTTCCTGGTTCATTTGCTTCAGATCCTTGTTCAGTCTGGAATTCTGGCTGAAAAGTTCATAATGCTGTCTGGCCTTCAACAGCATGAGCTTGAGTGCTTCCGGGGCCCAGGGTTTGGCGACATAACCATAAATATGGCCATCATTGACCGCATCAATCAGACTTTTCATGTCAGAATAGCCTGTGAGCAGGATCCCCTGTGCTTCTGGTGCGTATTCATGAATGATCTTTAGCAGTTCATGACCATAGAGGCCCGGCATCCGCTGATCGGAAATGACCAATTGAAATTCATAATTATTGTTGATCAGGACCAGCGCGTCTTCTGCGTTGTGGCAGGTGGTGATGTGATATTCTTTATGCAACAGAAAATCCAGGGAGTTCAGGATTCCGTCTTCATCATCCACAATCAGCAAGTTCAGTTTGTTCTGTTTCATAACCATCTCATTGGTAGCCTGATTGTGCATATGGTTCCTTTTCCCGGTTCACTGGAATAATGGATGTCACCCTGATGTTTTTTAATGATGCCATAAGAAATGGACAAGCCCAGTCCTGTTCCCTCACCCACTTTTTTGGTAGTAAAAAACGGCTCAAACAAATGAGCCAACACTTCCGGTGTCATGCCGATGCCTTCATCTTCAACCTGGATGACAGCCATGTTCTCCTGAGAAAATATTCTGACGATTATTTTGTCGCCCTCTTCCGAAGCCTGGGCCGCATTGCTCAGGATATTCATGAACACCTGATTCAACTGTCCGGGAAAACACAGAATATTTTCAACTTCCTGATATTCTCTGACAATCTGTACCTTGTGTTTGATCTGGGGGTGGATCAGGGTCAGGGTGCTGTCGAGACATTCCTGAAGACTCGCGCTTTTTTCCTCGGCTTCATCCAGTCGGGAAAAATTTCTTAAATCAATCACAATCTGTCTGATGCGTTCCAGGCCATCATGCATATCGGTCTGTAGTTTGGGAATATGACGCTCAATAAAAGCCAGATCCATTTCCTCTTCCAGTTCAAGCACAGGCTTCAGGAGTTCCTCAGGCAAAAAGGCTTTGGACGGCTGATACAGTTTACCAAGCTTCACATATTGCTCCATCGTCTCCCGACTGATTTCCATGTTGTTGATGATGAACGCCAGCGGATTGTTGATTTCATGTGCCACGCCTGCGACAAGTTGTCCGAGTGCAACCATTTTTTCATTCTGTACCAGTTGTGCCTGGGTTTTTTTCAGCTTTTCATTCACTTCCTGCAATTCCATGTTCACTTTGGCCAGGATGTTTCTTTCCGCTTCCATCTGCATTTTCTTCATCCGGAAGATGGCATTGACTTTGGCCGTGAATTCCTTGGGATTATAGGGTTTGAATAGATAATCATCCGCTCCGGCATTCAAACCTTTGATCTTTTCATCAAGGTTGCTTTTGGAGGTGATGATGATCACCGGAATCTGTTGTGTGGCAGGATTGGCCTTGATCCGGCGGCAAACCTCAATGCCGTCCATTTCCGGCATGATCACATCCAGAATCACCAGATCCGGTAAATAACGGTTTACGGATTCAATGGCCTCTCTGCCATTCTCGGCCAGAATGGATTTGTAGCCGACATCATCCAGCAGTTCTGAAAGTTGCATCCGGATGGTAAGACTGTCATCCGCGACCAGCACAATGGATTTCTGGGAAAAATAGGACCGGCCCAGTTTCCCCTGCAAACTGCGTATTCTCAACAGGGTATTGATCTTGGCCAGAAGTTCTTCTTCGTTGAAGGGCTTGGTCAGATAGTCATCCGCTCCGGCATCCAGACCCGTGATTTTGTCTGCCGATTCATTTTTGGCGGTCAACATGATCACCGGAATAAACCGCGACTTTTCATCATCTTTCAGTCTTCGGCAGACCTCGATGCCATCCATACCCGGCATGATGATATCCAGAATGATAAGATCAGGTTGTTCTCTCCTGATCTGTTGCAACGCCTGATGTCCGTCTTCTGCCAGAAGCAACTCAAAGTCATTGTCTTCCAGCAATTCCTTGATCATCATCCGATAGGTCAGACTGTCATCGGCTACCAGTATTTTTAAGCGATCATTCATGGTTTCCTGAATTATTTTTTGTAACCGGACAGTAACAGCAACTCCGATGGAATATCAGCATCGGACAGGATCTGTTTTGCCGCGCCAAGTTTTATCGCTTCCGCGGGCATTCCGAAAATCACACAACTTTCCTCATTTTGCGCCATGGTAAAACCATGGGCGTCATACAGGCTTTTCATGCCGGCGGCTCCATCCCGCCCCATCCCGGTCAGTAGCACAGCAATGGCTTGATCTTTATAAGATTTTGCTACCGATTGAAACAAAACATCCACGGAAGGCCGACAAAAATGAACAGGTTCCGACCTGGTCAGGTTCAAGCGACCGGACTCAATTTCAAGATGATAATCCGCGGGGGCCATATAAACTTTGCCCCGTTCGCCATTGTTGATCGCTTCTCCACCTTTGGCAAATTTTACATCCAGTTCACAGTTCATGCTGAACCATTCCGCAATGGTATGGGCAAAATTCGGACTGATATGCAACACACACAAAATTGGCAAAGGAAAATCCGCAGGAATTTTTTTGAAAATTCCCAGCAATGTCTGAGGACCTCCCGTAGATGCCCCTAGGGCCACAACCTTATAATGGTTGGCTGGTTGCGGAGCGGGAGCCTGCTTTAATATCCGGGTTCCCTTGATATGTCGAATCACAGGGACTCTGCTGATGAGCAGGATTTCCTCAATGAGTTGCCGACTCCATTCTTCGCCGGCAAGGGTGATGTTTCCCGGTTTTTCAAAGACACTGATCGCCCCTGCCGCCAGGGCATCGTAGGTTTTCATCACTTCACCACGGTTGGTGGAGGCCGAGACAATCAGGATGCGGGTGGGGCAGTGAGCCATGATGTATTCCGTGGCGGACAATCCTGTCATTTCAGGCATCATCATGTCCATGGTGATGACATCCGGCCTGAGTTTTTCCGCCAGATGGATGGCTTCTTTTCCATTGACAGCCTCCCCCACGACTTTGAAACGTGGATCGTCTTCCAGTGTTTCTACAATCCATTTTCTAATGGTCAGTGAATCATCCACTACCAGAACATTCAGCATGATTTTGTCTCATTTGCGGTAAAGGGCGACCGGCGGGTCGCCCCTACATTGGGTTTCGTATTAAAATGGTAGGGGCGACCGGCGGGTCGCCCGTACATTGGGTTTCGTATTAAAATGGTAGGGGCGACCGGTGGGTCAATATCGTAAACTTAAGGAATTACCTGTGAGAAAATCCCCCTTTTCAAAGGGGGTTGGGGGATTTAACCCTCAGAATTACATCCCCCTAACCCCCTTAAACCAAGGGGGAATTGGTTCACAGTACCATTCTGGATGCTTAAGTTGATGACATTGCCCGGTGGGTTGCCCTCGATATGCCCCCAAAAAACAATCAACCATCCACTAATTTTTCCAGATCTCTGGAAATATCCACCAGCACCCTGACAGTCTCCAATGTTTGATTGGCACTCATTTCGGTTTGTTTTGCGGCCATTCCCACTTCATTCAACGCGGTTGAAACCTGTTCAATGGAAGAAGTCTGCTGGCGGGTGGTCATTTCAATTTCACGGGCCACCATGGCTGTGGAATTTGCCTGCTGGACAATTCCGTCAATATTTTGTGACACTTCGTTGAACATTTTCAGGCCTTCATCCACCACTTTGGTACCGTCTTCTGTGACCATGATGGTGGTATTGGCGGTTTTTTGAATATCCTGTACGAGTTCCTTGATTTCTCCGGTGGATTCCATCGCGCGTTCGGCCAGTTTACGGACTTCATCGGCCACCACGGCAAACCGTCTTCCGGCATCGCCTGCGCCTGCGGCTTCAATAGCGGCATTGAGAGACAGCAGATTGGTTTGCTCCGACAATTCATCAATGATTTCCAGCACCACGCCGATTCGTTGGGATTTGTTGCCCAGATCAAGCATGTGTTGGGCGATCATCTGTACCTGCTTTTTGATATTCTGCATACCCGCCTGAGAATTATCCACAGCCACCTTTCCTTTTTGTCCACCTTCCAGCGTTTTTTTGGCTTCCGAGGAAACTCTCTGGGTGTTTTCTCCAATCTGTTTGGCGCTGGCTACCAGTTCATGGGATGTGGCGGAAACTTCAGCAATGGATGAATTCTGCTGGGTTGCGGCAGACGCCTGCTGGCGTGCGACATTTTCAAGTTCAGTACCCACTGATTTCATATGTGTGATGGCTTCGCTAATCGGGCGTGTGGTTCCCCGTGTGGTGAAAAGAGCAATGAGAAGGCCCAACACCACAGAACTTCCCACCAGGATACTCATCCAGAGCATGGTTGAATCTCTGGTGTCATTGGCATTGGCTAAAAAGCTCTCCGCCTTGTTAACCGCAAAATCATCAATATATTCGATTTCTTTGTAAACCTCTAAAACTTTTTCTTTGCCTAGTCCATGGATCAAAGCGATGGCTTCAATTCGTTTTCCTTTTTTTCCAAGGTCAAGTGCTTGATGGTAGACCACAACCATATGTTCAAATGATTTTTCCATGCTGTCAATCGACTTCATGTCCCCCAGAAATCGGTCACGAATCATCACCAGATTTTCTTCCACTGATTTTTCTTCAGTTGCCAGATCCCTGATTGCATGATCTATCATTTGGGTGCTGTCTTCCAGAATAAAATCCCGCATGATTCGGCGCATTTCCAGCAGATTGACCTTGAGCCTCAGAATGGTAGTAGAAACTGTGAATGGATGTCGATAAAGTTTTTCGGTAAAATCAGCCAGATACTGGATGCGTGTCAGCATAAACACACTGCTCAGCACAAAAATTATAATCAATACGCCAAACCCCATGGTCAGCCGTTTTCCGATATTCCAATCTTTCATCATGTTTACCTCATTCAATGGTTGTTAATAAATTGCCGCTTCACGGGTCTGTAGAGACGCACTATAGCAGGTCTGTAGAGACGCGCTATAGCACGTCTCTACGATTCTCAGGCAGAAGATTTTTTTGGAAATTTTGCATAATTATTTAATCATACCCCTCTCACGTAATCAGGCTCTGGATCGTATCCAGCAACACGGCCTGATCAAATTCCCCTTTGACGATGTAGGCGTTCGCGCCGGAATCAATCCCTTTGCGTTTCATTTCGGGCGATGCCAGCGATGAAACAATAATCACAGGAACACCACTGTAAGTTTGAGACGCTTTCAATTTTTTTGTGAGTTCAAACCCATTGATACCGGGCATTTCAACATCAACGACCAACAGTTGATAACTGGTTTGTTCCACTTTTTCCAGTGCGTCTTCTCCACTGACAGCCAGATCCACCTTATAGCCCGCAGATTCAAGGATGGTTTTTTCCATCATCCGGGTGGTGAGCGAATCATCCACGATCAGAATCTGGTGGATGACTTTTGCTTCAATCTGTTCGGTGGGTTCTGTGCTTTGAGGACTGACACCATGAGAATTGCGGATCATTTCTGAGGGATCCAGAATCAACACAGGAAAACCATTGCCTAAAATAGTCGCGCCGCTGACATTCGGAATTTTTTTAATATGATTGCCCAGATTTTTTACAATCACTTCCTTGATGCCCAGCAATTTTTCAATGGCAAACGCAACCCGCTCTCCTCTCGAATGAACAACCACCACAGGCCTCTTGCGGTTGGCCGTTTTTCGACCGGGCAAATTCATCAAATGGTTCAGTGGAATCAGTGGAATGACTTGTCCGTCGTAGTTGATGACTTCCTGATTGCCTTCTGTTTCAATATCGTCCAGAGTGATTCTCAAAATTTTTGCTATGGCTGACAGCGGGACCAGCATGTTTTCGCCACCGCTTTCAAGGAACAGACAGGGTAAATTCATGAGACTCCGGGGAAACTGAATGATGAAACGGGCATAGCTTCCGATTTTTGTTTCAATGATCAGATTCCCTTTCAATTGAGCCACCGAACTGGCCACAACATCCATCCCGATTCCACGGCCTGAAACACTGGTCAGAATTTCCGCAGTGGAAAAACCCGGTGCCAGAATCAGATACAGCAAATCTCTGGGCGACATTTCTTCCAGTTGTTTTTTATCCTTCAATTTTCTATGGAGGGCTGTTTGCCGGATTTTTTCATGATCAATTCCGCGTCCATCATCTTCGCATGCAATAGAAAAGCCGCTTCCCTGCCGTTCCAGAGTTAACCGGATTTTGCCTGCGGGTGGTTTTCCCAGGGCAAGACGCTCTTCAGGGGACTCAATGCCATGGTCTATCGCATTGCGGATGATATGGATGAGTGGTGCTTTCATGTCATCGAGAATTTGTTTGTCAACCTCGATTTCTCCACCAAGGACTTCCAGAACAGCTTCTTTTCCCAACTCCCGTCCCAGGGAACGAACCATCAGGCCAAAACCTGAAAACAGACTTTCCGCGGGAAGCATCCGGGCCTTGAAGGCATGATCCTGCAAGCCCTGACTGATGGAGTGTGTCAATTTCAGATCTTGTTTGAACACTTCCGCAAATTCAGATATTTTATCCTGAATCTGTTTTTGAATATTCAGACCTTTGTTCACCTGTGAAACCGCCTCTTTGACGCGTCCGCTTTTACCTATCAGTTGTTGCAACTCCGGTGCTTCCACAAAATTCTGCCATTGTTGTAGCATGGGTGAAGCCTGTCGGGCAAGTTTGTGAATTTCATGAAGCGTGTGGGTTTTGTTTTCCAACCGGATTTTATTGATGATCAGTTCACCGCTCAGATTCATGATGGTGTTCAGTCGTGTCAGATCCACTCGAATCGTCTGTTCTTCCACCGGTGTTTCCGGGGTTTGGGAATGGCTGTTGTCCGTTTGAACAGCAGGTTCTGTCATAGCCGGGGTTTTCAGTTCCTGATTCACTGGTGCCGGGATTATTTCCGCAGGTTGTGGTTCTTGCTGTTTTGCAGGTTCGGGAATCTGATTTTTAAGGGAAAGGTCCCGGTTGAGGCCACTCGAATTGCCCACAACAGCAGATTGTGCTGGTTCTGCGGTCTTGTTT
The DNA here is from genome assembly GCA_015232315.1 of SAR324 cluster bacterium. Taxonomy (NCBI): domain Bacteria; class Deltaproteobacteria; species SAR324 cluster bacterium. Next base: position 15,827 of record JADFZZ010000008.1, read on the forward strand.
GCCGGCAATGCCGGTTCCAATGCGGCAGGATGTCCGGGATCAAATTTTCTGAGAATGTCACTCACATCCGTTTCCGGATTCTCACCCTTTTCAAGTTTTGTCACAATGAGGTCAATGCCCCGTAGGCCTTCAAAACAAAGCTCAATCTGCGCTGTGGATAAGGGGGTGGTTCTGGCATGATCCAGCAGGGATTCCAGGTGATGTGATATCTCCCCAATCGTGTTCAGTTGAACCAGTCTGGAGGCGCCTTTCAGCGTGTGTGCCGCACGGAAAACCTTGTTCAATACATTGCTGTCTTCCGGGGTGGTTTCCAGTGAAATCAATCCCTGATTCAATGTTCCCAGCAATTCCCGGGCTTCAATCTTGAAGAATCGGTAGATGTCTTTTTGTGCCAATTTCCCTCCGGAAAATCATTCAAAAATTGTTTCAAAAAATTTCCTGCTGTAAATAAGTTGGTGATGAAATCCTGTGATCCGCCACGATGTCATCCCCGTGAAAACGGGGATCCAGGAGTGCGCCGATGGATTCCGTGTCAAGCACGGAATGACACCGCGCGATGGCTTGAATCGGTTGCCGTCACCAGAAAATTTACAGCAACAAAAATTTCCTGACGTCTCGTCTGGAACCGTTCCCTGTAGAGACGGGTTTGAAACCCGTCTCTACCGATGGTGCCCTTCCACGGCTCCTTGGCAAACCACCGGAGGTGGGATAAGGCTGGTTCCCCACCAGAGGTAGGGAACCAGAAAAAATGGTTAAAAATTTATGGTCGAGTACGTACCTGTTCTGTTTATGGATCATCCGGTCTGCGCTTCCTGAGATTCTAATAAATTGGGCAAATTCAACAGAATAACGAGTTCATTATTCCAGAACAGTGTTCCGTCAACCCAATCATTTTTCAGCGTGTGACTGGCCTGGCTTGTTCTCCGGATCGAGTCAACCTCAATATCCAGAATTCCATGGACCATGTCGATGATCAACCCGGTCTGAAAGCGCAGGTTTTTGGTAATGACGATCCGTTTTGAATCCTCATCGTTCAAGGGGGAAACCCTTAAAATGGAATGAATTTTTGAAACCGACACGATTTCACCACTGAGATTGATGATGCCCTCAATGATCACAGGGGCCGTTGGAATTCGGGTCACATGCGGAACCTTGATGATTTCCTGAATGTAATGGAGGTCGATGGCATATTTTTCTCTGCCAAACTGTCCCACCATCATTTTCCGTGTTTCAGAAATGGTCTGTTGAAGGGGTCTGGTCAAATTTTCATCAAAACTGGTTCTCAGTTCATGGAGCGTTTGTTCCAGATCAGCAATATGTTTCATGGCTTGTATCCTTGTTCAATCATGTCTCAGCCGGGAGTTGTTCTGAAGAAACGAGCAACCGCGGAAGTTCGCCGGATTGTATGATCTGCTGGATTTCTTCGGTGTTTATCAATTTTCGCGTATTGAGAATGAGTGTCAATTGTGCTCCGTTTTTGAATACACTTTGTATGTAGGGATTGGACATCACTTCAGGCGGTTTTTCCAAATTCAGTGTTTCCACATTCATGAAGCCTTCAATCCAGTCCACAGTCAAACAGATAACCCCCTTTTCAGCTTTCAGTGCCAGCAACCTTGATGCTCTGGTGCTTGCCTGAACTGGAAACCGAAACAAGCGGCGAGCATTGATCACAGGCGACAAGGTTCCTCTCAAATTGACCAGGCCTTCAAAAAAATCAGCCGAACGTGCTACGGGTGTCACCCGGATGCAACGTGAAATCATCATTAAATCAAGGATGTTGACCCCAAAGCGAAGTTCGCCAATACCGAAAATCAGAATACGCTCAATTGCTGATTCCCTGTTCACATCATTCTCCTGCATATCGCCTCATACTGATCAATCCAAGGGTGACGGGATGTGCCACCGCATGTGTTTCGAAAGAAACGGTGCCTGCGAGTTGTTGGCAAAAATCAAGCCATGTAAAATTTGTGATGAAATCTTTTTCATGATTTTTGAAACAAAAAAATGTTTCTGAAGAGGACCAAAATCGGGACTGCCTCTATTGGAATTACCCAAACCGGGCATTGTTGTCCAGAACAGTTTTTATAATTTCCCTTTACCTCTTATATCCTGAAATGTTATGGACGAATCATGGCCTGTTGACTAAACAAATCAGCAGCAGAAATTCTTTAAATCAGTTTCCAATCCAATGCTCGAAAGGGGGTTATATGCAAACGCCATTGTATTCAGTCACTTCCAAAATAAATAAAGCGGTTTCCCGTTGTCTTGTGTGGGGACTTCTGCTGAGTGGATTGTTGATGCCTTTTCAACTTTTCGCCTTTCCAACTCCCTGTGATTCCTGCAATTTCAAGGTCAACTCCCTGGAAACACCGTTCAAACTCAGTGGCACCTGGTTGTTCACGAGGGATGATCAGCCTGAAAACAAAAATTCCGAACTGGCTATTGAAAACTGGAAAACAGTCAAAACCCCCGGACCCTGGAAGAAGGTTTATAACGATGGCAAAAACTTCACTGTAGGTTGGTATCGCGGGTATTTCGAGTTTGCTCCCGGGCTGATCGGCAAGGAAGTCGTGATGCTGGTTGATACTTACATGGGACGCATGACAGTGTGGCTTGACGAGAATGAAATCTTTCATCGGGGAGAATCCAACGCAACCCAACGCTATTATTCCATTCAGCCTGTACCGCTTCGGTTCAAGGTGACACAAACGCACCATGTGGTGGCCTTGAGGGTTGAAACGATCCTGATGACAGGGGTTTATCAGCTTCCGTTTCAACTCAGGGAATATCGCCAGAATGATCCATTTCTGGCCCTTGCCGCATTATGGGGCGGAGAAGTCAGATTGATCGCGGCCCACGTGATTTTCTTTTTCGGTCTGTTCTTCCTGCTGGTCTATGCCAAAACCCGCTATTTGCTGTATCTGGTAGCCGCCTGTGCCAGTCTCCTGATTTACACTTTTTTCGCGTTTCCCGGCGAAGCGTTTCTCAAGTTTTTCTCTCCGGAAACATTGTTGATCATGCATTACACCGGAATCGGACTGATGGCGTTATCCCATTATTATTTTGCCCAGTTCTTTTTCCGTGCCACACCTCGAATGAACATCGTTCACGCCGTTGTGATCGGAGTGCTGTGTTTGCTGTTTATCTCTCAAACCATGCTGTTTAATCTTAAACTGTTCCAGATCATCCGCAGTATCATGTTGCTTTATTCACTAGCGTTGGCCTTTGGTTTTGCATACATGTACATCATCGCTGTGATCAGAAAGAAAAAATACGCAACCATTTTAATGTTCGGCGAACTTTTTTTTGTGTTCACCTGTGTGCATGATGTGCTGATCGCCCTGGGACTGATTGATTCCATTGCCATGATTTTTACCGGATGTCTGGTCGCGACCATTTCGATGTTGTGGGTTGCGAGTAATCTGTTTGCCGATACCTTTGTGGAAAACAAGGAAATGAACGCGCACCTCGAAGAAATGAATCTTCATCTGGAAGATCTCGTGGATGAGCGCACCAAACAATTGCGACAGAAAACCAATGACATTGTCAACATCATGGAAAACCTGCCTGAAGGGGTGCTGACCGTGACGCCCCAAAGAACCATTCATCATGAGTATTCCGCTTATCTGGAAACAATTCTGGAAAGCAATGAGATCGCGGATAAGGATGTCATGGATGTCGTATTCAAAGGTTCCAATCTGGATTCCAATCAGTGGAGCACCGTGGAAACCCTGTTCAGTTCCTGCATTGGCGAAGACCGGATGAACTTTGAATTCAACCAGCATCTGATGGTGACTGAAATCGAGAAGGAATTTAACGGAACCAGAAAAGTTCTCGAACTCTCCTGGGCGCCCATGTGTGATGAGGTTGGCTCCATTGAAAAAATCATGATCACCATCCGCGATGTCACCACGTTGCGTGAATTACAGAAAGAGGCTTCCAGTCAGAAACGGGAACTGGAGATCATCGGCCAGATTCTTGGAGTGACCCAGGAGAAATTTTTCGAATTCATCCAGAGTTCCAGACAGTTTATTGATGAAAATAAATCTCTGATTGAAAAAACAGCTTCCAAAGATACAGAGGTGATTCAGAAACTCTTCAGAAACATGCATACCATCAAGGGCAATGCCCGAACCTATGGCTTGATTCAGTTGACCAATACGGTTCATGAAACAGAGAATGAATATGACCAGTTGCGGAAAGATCCGGAAAAAGAATGGAATCCGGTTTCAATGTTGGCTCAACTTCAAGACACACAGAACATCATTGAGGAATATGCCCGCGTCAATGAACAGAAACTTGGACGAAAAGGCGCTGGCCGACGAGGAAATGTGGACCGGTTTCTCATGGTCAAACGAGAGCAGATTGCCAAAGCGGTTGAATTGCTGGAACAGGCAGACCCTGCGAATCAGGATCAACTTAAAAATGCTCTGCACCGAATCCACATGACGTTGAAAGTGTTTGGTACCGATAAAATTCAGAATGTGCTTTCCGGAGTCATCGAATCCATACCGTCGCTGGCCAAAGAATTGAACAAGCATGTGCCGGAAATCATCATCAATGATAAAAATATTTTTCTGCACAATCAGGTTTTCGGCGTGTTGCGAAACACATTCATGCACATTTTCAGAAATTCACTGGATCACGGCATTGAAACACCGGAAGACCGCATTGGAAAAGGCAAATCACCTGAAGGCCATATCCGCATCAATGTGAACATGGAAGATAACCGATTGGTCATCCGGTACAAAGATGACGGGCGTGGGCTGGCTCTGCATAAAATCCGTCAAAAAGCACTGGAACGTGAGTTAATCCGGCAGGATAATCTTCCCCAACCCCAGGAAATCGCGAATCTCATTTTTCATTCCGGATTTTCCACCGCTGAAAAAGTGACAGAGGTTTCCGGACGGGGAGTGGGCATGGACGCTGTGAAAAACTTTGTGGAAGAAATTGGCGGAAAACTGGAAATACAATTGACGGATATCAAAGCAGATTCAGACTTTGTCGCTTTCCAGATGATGATCTCCTTGCCGGAAAAATTTGGTGTCAAAGTCAAGGAAAGTTCTATCATTCAACCGGATGTTATTTGAAATAAGGAGTACCATGGATATTAAAAATCAACTCACCAATCAGGTTAAAGCACTGTTAAAGCACACCATCTCCAATTCCAATGATAATGCCTCCTCAGGGATTTCAGCTTTTCTGCGTAAAGGCGGCCTGGGCCTTCTCAACCAGACCATAGGCACCGTCATGCCGTTTGCCTCTCGTAACGGCTTCAAAGTGCTCAAAGTGGAACCGGGTTATGTTCAATGCCAGATTCCCTTAAAGATCAACAAAAACCATTTTGGAACCATGTATGCCGGCGCCCTGTTCACCCTGGCCGAAATGCCGGTGGGGGTGATGGCTCTGCTGGAATTTGACTCAAAATTCTATCCCCTCCTGAAAGAAATGACTGTCCAGTTTGTCAATGTCGCCAAGTCCGCGGCCACCATTGAATACCGATTGAGTGCTGAAGAACGTGCCCGAATTGAAGCGGAAGCCCTGAAAAATGGAAAATGTGAATTCACCATGGACGGCGAATTGAAAGATGCTGAGGGCATCACTGTCGCCATTTCCCGCGGCGTGTATCAGATCCGGACCAGAGGTGAAACGCTGAAAAAAGCTTAATCTTTTGTCATTCCTTTCCTGCATTCAAAATAATTAATGAACTGCAAAAGAATATGTTGTAAAAGCTTAAACATTAACCAACCTCCATTCTCAGGTCTGTAGAGACGTGCGAATCGCGCGTCTCTACGATTGTCATTCAGAAGAGATTTTTTGGAAGGTTTTCTGTTTCAAATGTTCCTAAGGATCCAGACTATGCCGTCACATCAATGGGATGATTCAGAAACAAAAGCTGTGCTGGATGTCGTCAAGTCTTTTGGTGAAAAATACCTCAGGCCGAAAACACTCCATCCTGAAATGGTCATCACTCCAGAGGACCTGAAAAAGATCATTCATCAAGCGTATGAAATTGGAATTCTCGGAGATCCGGATGATCAGGAAAGTCCTGGACTTTGGCGTTATACGAGTGAACCGGGTGGTGTTGCTCTGAGTGTGAGAAGTCTTGAGGTTTTGGGCTGTTTCAATCCCGGGATCGCCTTCACCCTGCATCAGTTGGCACTGGGGGATTATCTTTGCCATCAGGCTGGAATCACCTGTTCTGAACGAGTGATTCCCTTGCTTCATGGAAGTCACGGACTCGGCAGAACGGCCCTTGCCCGATATCTGGCTGAAGTTCCCTTGACTGCTGAAGAAGAACTCCTTCTGAAAGATTTGTCAGGAGATCTGTCAATGCATCCGGTTCTGATCCAGTCCGGCGCAACCTGGAATTATCTGTTATGCCCCCAACTCAATTCAGCCGTTGAATCCATCACATGGTCGCTTGAAGCGTTGGACACACTCACTGTAGATCCCCAACCCCGGCAACATGGTCTGGATGAAACCGCGGTCTGGAAAATCAGTAAAAAAACTCCGGGAAATTCCCCCGACACTGAAAGCAATACCGCCTCTACACGGAGTTTGCTGACAGAAGGTCTGGCATTCAATGCCCTGGCGATGATGTCCATTGCGCTGGGGAGTGTACGGTATGCTTATGAAAAGGCTCTGGATTACAGTATGCAAAGAATTCAGGGTGGCCATCCTGTTTATCAGCATCCGGCAGTCAATCTAATGCTGGGCAATATTCAGGCTACGATTGTCAGTGTTGAAGCCATGTTGCGCTTCAATGATTCACAGCCCGCTTCCATCAAGGATCTTGCCCGGATTTTCGGGATCCGGGCCGTGGCTCATCCTCTGCTTTGTCAGGCCGCTACGGATGCGTTGCAGGTATTTGGCGGTAACGGCTACATGCAGGATTACGGAATGGAGAAAATTCTGAGAGACAACCAGCACCTGAAACTTTTGTTCGGCACCCCGGGTGATCTTAAACTTTTTATTGCGGCAGTTCAGGGGGTACCATGCGTTTGAATGGCTTTGTTGATACGACTCATCCACTATCCTTACGATCCGCCTTCAAAAAACTGGATCCCAAAGTACGTCCCCTCATTGATTATGCACCTGAATCCTTGTGGGAACAGGATACCGCCATGTTGCCACTGCCGCTCAGACAACACCGCAAACAATGCAGAAAATTTGCTGAAACCTGGCTGAAACCCCACGTTCTGGAATTTGATTCCTGTCATGACAAACCGGATGTATGGCCGATTATGAAAACCGCGGCCCGGCATGGATTGTTCACAGATATGCCCGCGCCCATTGGGACGCTCAATATTCTGAAATCGGTTTATCCCCTGCAATGGGTACAGAGCATCAAACTCGAAGAACTGTGTACCGTGTGCGGCGGCCTTGGTCTTTTATTGGGCGCTCATGTTCTGGGAAGCGCGCCGTTGGTTTTGTCAGGCAGTATTTCCGCAATTCGTCAGTTCCTCTGGCCGATGTATCAGCAGAATAAACAGGGAGAACCCGCACTCATGGCATTTGCCATCACAGAACCTGGTGCCGGTTCTGATGCCGAAGATGGTGATGGAGCCTTTCATTACAGACCCGGAACCGTTGCCGGAAAGGTTCAAGGTGGATGGATGATCAATGGCCGGAAAATATTTATTTCCGGTGGAGATAGGGCTTCAGCGGTGTGTGTGTTTGCCGCGCTTGAACATGAAGGCATGGAATCCTGGACCTGTTTTCTGGTGAAAAAAGATACGCCGGGATTTTCCGTGGGTCGGAATGAACTGAAAATGGGACAGCGCGCGTCAACTGCCTCGGAACTGATTTTTGAGGATGTTTTTGTGCCGGATTCGCATGTGATTGGAAAATTGAGAAGCGGCTGGGCCTTGAATCGGGCCGTCCTTAATTTTTCCAGAATTCCGGTGGGAGCGATCGCCCTGGGCATTGCCCGGGGGGCCATGGAAAGCGCGATTCAGTTTGTCTGCACACAAACTCTGGGTGGAAAGCCCTTGATGGAATATCAGGAAGTTCAGTTGAATGTCGCGCAAATGCTGATCGACACCTCAGCCATGCGAGCCATGATCTGGCAGTCCGCTTCAACGTTTACCCCAACTCAGGCTCGTGCCTCGATGACCAAGGTGTTTTGCGGAGACATGGCGGTGAAAGTGTGCGAAGCCGCCATGGAAATCATGGGCAATCACGGGATGCTCCACACCAAACTGGCAGAAAAAGCCTATCGGGATTCACGCTTGACCCAGATTTATGAAGGAACCAACCAGATCAACAGGTTGGCTGTTATCGAAGACCAGATGGAAGAGTTTTGCCGCTATTATCAATCCTGACTTTTGGAGTGCTATGTTCCCTCAATCCAGTTTTTTTGATGTTCCTGTTCAGATGAGACAAACCTCGGCAGGCGAGGTTCCGTTGCCGATTCTGTATTATGACACCTCAGCGGTGTTGCTTTTTTTTGAGACAGACCTGAATCATGTATTGCCCAAAATGGAAGGCACCGGATTGAATGTCTTCAGCACCCGACCGAATAAAACGCTGGTGGGACTGGCATTGTTTGAATACCGGCAAACCGGTGTCGGCGTTTATAATGAAGTGGGACTTGGAGCCCTGGTTTCTCCTGATCAATCGCACAACCTCCTGTCGTTGGCACCGCAACTGCTCAAGGATTCCACCAAACGGGATTTCGGATTTTTCATCATGAATCTGCCAGTCACCACGCCGGAAGCGAATGCCGCTGGAAGAGAAATCTGGGGCTATCCCAAATTTGTAACCGACATTACTTTTTTGCTGGAAAGAAATACTGTGGAATGCCGTGTGGCTGATCCAGTACATGGGGAAATCTGTTATCTGGGAGGAAAATTCTGGCCCGGTGTTTCATTGCCCGGAATGGACATGATCACCTATTCCCATCATGACGGTTCCATCGTGAAAACCATCGTGAATGTCAATGCGTCCTTCACCCATCATCTCAACCGGAATGTGACGTTGAGAGTCGGACACAGCCACCACATTATGGCTCAAAATTTACGGGATCTCGGTTTGGATCAGGCAAAACCGGTTTTGATCCAGGCCACCCACACCTTTCAATCACGGTTGAATGAAGGAATTCCCTTGCGAAAATGGTCCCATAAACCGGTGATTTTTGAGTAATGCGTCCTTACCACAAAGGCTGGAATCCTGATGTTTACCAACAGGCACACAGGGTTCCACGCACATTGTCACATCCCATTTCCGAATTGCTAAACCACACTGTAAACGTAGATGTCCCAGCGCCAAACCTTCCCTGGTCAAGTGCATTGCTACTGGTCCAGCCAATACAATTATTTCCAACGTTTTGGCTGAAATCCGTTCCACTATACCAATCTGCATTGGGTTCGGCTCCTGCCGAATTAAGTGAGACATCAAGTCCCAGCCATAATTGAGGCCAATTCGATCTGATTTGGGTTCCTGTGGGACCTAAAATTGGACTGGCTGTCGGGATGCCATAATTAGCTGGCATATCCCGGATTTCATCATTGGCGTCTACAGAAAGAAAGGCGCGGATATTGGAACAAGCCAGATTGGGGTAGTTTGTGTTTTTGTACGATGTACACCGTGCGTCCGCACCACTTCGTCCCCCCAGATTTCCATTGGATGTCCCACCTGTAAACAAATACACATTACCCGATAGTGTGCCTTTATCTTTTGAAGTATAAACCGCTGAATTATTCAGGGCATCTGTGACCAGGACGTTGAAGTAATACAGTGTTCCCGAAGTTAAACCAGTTATGGCAAGTGTAACCGTATCACCGGTTGTTGTTCCCCTGAGTGTCCCCTTGGTGCTGATTGTACTGACCGTGCTGATGTTATCACTGGTTGAAGAATATACTTTATAAACCAGCGCCGATTGCGCCGTGATGTTGTCTGTGGCTTTGGTCCAACTCAATGTCAGTGAACTGGTGGTAACGTTGGAAATAGTCAGTGTACCGGAATCGCCCGGGACTGGTGCTGTTGTATCTTTGACATCTGTGATGGCAACACTGGTTCCAGTGCTCATTTCCCCTGTTGAGTTTTTGGTAAATACAATCCAGTGCGTTGCCCCCGAGGGAATGGAGGTGTCTGACGCGATCGTATAACTTAAATTACTGCCGGTTGTGGAAAGTGACGCGACTGCACTTTGGCCACTGAGTTTCGCTGAGGAACTGCTTCCCCAATAAAGCACATAATGCGTAATGTTTGTCTCATCACTGGCCTTTGTGATTGCGACAGTTCCCGCGATCTGCCCGGTATCCTGATCGGTATCAGTAAAAGTTATGCTGGAAGCCGCCACAGAAGGCACGGTCGTAGTTGTGGTTGAAGCAGGTGTGGTCGTTGTGGCGGACGTCATCGCGTACAGGTTTTTGTTTCCTGTTTCATCTTTCACAAGGACATTGAGATAGTAAGTCGTCGAAGAAGAAAGACCGGATATTGTTACAGATGTTATGTTTGTGGCGTAATCTCCGGTTGCTGTGCCGGCCTCGATCTGCGACAGCGAATCCAACGTATTGCTGGTGCTGTAAAAAACCTTGTATTGTAAACTTGCGGTAGCCGTCAGGTTATCCGTGGCTTGAATCCATGACAGGGTTATTTCCGTATTCCCGACATTGGAAGTTGTCAAGGTGCTGTCACTGATCGTTGGGGCGGTGACTTCAGGGGTGATTGTCAGATCCAGTGACGTGGAATCCTCAAGGGGTTCTTTTTTTGCTCCGGATAATCCATCAAAAATGCCTGAAAGAGGATTGGAATCGGTAACTTCCTCCATGGATGCGTCAATCCTGATGACATAAGAACCAACCGTAACCGGAAGAAAACTACAGGTTTGCTGATCAGCACAATCTGTGATTGCCACATCATCCACATACCAGGTGAGAAAATCAAACGTGGAATCGGAAGCATCCAGACTGATGGTGGTCCCCAGCACATAAGACGTCTGTTCATCGGAGGTTTTCAGGACAGCTTCCACTGGATCTGCTTTGGGACCGCATCCCGACAGGAACGCAAGGGAACTAAAAAACAGGATCAATGTTTGAAGCAATCGACTGTAGCGAACTGAATTTTTCATATATCCCCATTCATTGTGAATTATTAATTTAGATACAAAAACTCATGGTCTGGGCACTTGGATTAGTCAGATACCAAAAAAAAATTTCGGTTCAAACTGATGACGTTTGATTTTGTGCCGTTAATACTAATTTACTCAACTGTGAGTCAACACAATTTAATCCGCGCAACAAGGTTTCAGTATTGTCACGGGAGGACTGAAGATTCTGGATGATTGTTCCGAAATCTGTCCGGGATAATTGTGCTTTCAGACGAAAATCTTCCAGCAGTGTTTCTGCAAGCTGTTTCACACCTTCATACAAAACCATGTATTTGATGTTTTCCCGATAATTATCCACATCAAAATCCAGACTTTTGAGTGCGTCTTTTTTAAGTTGGATGAGTGCCTCTTTCCAGAAACGCGATTTGACTCCTTCAGCATCGGATTCATCGACTTTTTTTTCTTTGAGATGTAATTTCTGTTGAATCAACGCTTTGCCTAAAAATAGAAAACTCTTCATCTTCTCCTTCGTATGGTAATTGAGCGTTGAGGAAAACATGCTGAGAGAGACATCAGGGAAATGGAGAGGTGGAAGGTCATGCACTTCCTGATTGAGAATGAGTTGTTCATCATTGACATTCAATGCTTTGAAAAACGGTGATGAAATCCTGGAGAGGTGCTCTACATAAGATTGTTGATACTGTTTGAGCTTCACAATCAATGGTGCATTGAAATCCTCCATAATGAACGTCATCAAATGGCGCTGGAGGGTTTTGTACATGATCACCATCTGGGCAATCAGAGTATCGCCTGAATGAGTCAATGATTCAGGCAGTTGGTAATTTTTCACATAATCATAAATCATTCCGGTCAATGACGTATCTTTTGAAAAAAGTTGATCCACATCTTGTGAAATCTGTTGTTTTAATTGTTTGAGCGCACCATCCAGCGATGCTTCAAACGCTTTCAGTACCGTGGCAACATCTTCAGTATGAAGGTCAAGACGGGTTTGTCGTTCACGAGATAGCTGATGATCCCGGTTCAATTCACGGATCAGGGTTTGAACAAAATTCTGAATCCGGGCTGTCATATATTGCCAATGAGCCTGTTCACTCTGGATCAATGCCTGTGATGCTGAATGATGGGCAATATCATTGAAGCATTCCTTGATGTTGTTCCATTGCTCCTGATGAAAGGCCAGCAGTTCAGGAGTGTCACGCCAAATTTTCAAATGGTGCTCCATACGTACAGGTCGTGGTTCCGGAAGCGAAATGATCAGTTGATACAAGGCGGAAATTCCAAACAATCGGGGTATCTCCGTCCATTGTGATAGATCTTTTCTGATCTGAAGCAGAACTCGCTGTGCGTCATTTATGGTTTCATGCTCATTGAAATCCAGATTGGCGACAAACAATGTCTGTTCCAGGAGATTCAACTGCTTCAAGGTTCTCAACAAAATCAGATCCGCCTGCCTGATTCCTGTGCGGGTGCTGATCGCATACACCACAACAGTACTTTGTGCGAGATACTGCTGCACCATGGCAAAATGATTGGGATTGGGAGAATCGCTGCCCTGGCAGTCAGCAATTTCAAAATTCCGGGGGAGGTCAAACGGAATTTGAAGCAACACATCTTTCATGTACACAGCGTTTTCTTCCATGCTGACAAAGGCTTGATGTTCACTCAGACGGGCATTTTCCAAAACGAGTATGTTGGATTCTTTGGGACGGATATGCGTTTTGATGCGGTCATAACCTTTGAGAAATGATTTGAGCAGAATCCATTCCTGACTGAACGATTCGTGATTTTCCGCAAAATCCAGTTGCTGATGATCAAGAAAGGCTTCCAGGATCTCATGATCCGCCTGCTTCTGGAGGTCAAATGAAGTGGGTGGGGGCACTCCGGCGGCCTCGCCGAGAATCATCATGGCATTTTCGAGTTCATCACGAATCACTTCATGCGATTTGAACCAGATGGAAACACGGGATTCAGGAGCAAAACGGACCCGTGTGATGATGGCTGTCAAAATACCGGCCCCTCTCCGCAGAATATCCTGGCCCAGCAACGCATTGACCAGTGTGGATTTTCCGGCCTTGATGGTACCAACCACCGCCATTCTTAATATCTGCTCATTCAAACGGCGCTCAATGGCCAGCAAATTCTTTTCCCAGGCGTCTATTTGTGACGTTTCCTGTCCCAGAAGAACACGGAGTTGCTGAAGGATTTCACGGGTTTCATTGACAGGAATGTTACTCATGGTTTGTTCCTGATTTATTAGTGTCTTACACACAAAGAAGTGTCTTCTCGACCAACGGGTGAGATCTTGAATGTTAGGAAATCAGTCGCTTAAAAAGGTTAAGATCCTTCACAGATGTTCGTGATGACACAACAACACAGTTTCGCGACAACGACTAATTGAGCTTAAAGATGTTTCAGATTCAGTGCCAGCACAGACGGACAAATGGGCGGTGCGATTTTCTGGATGTCGTCTGTTGAAACAGTTCCCTGAGATGAAATCATGGCTTCAACCTGATTGATTGCTTGTTGAATGGTCTCAGCACTGGTGACAGGTCCAGCACAGGACCAACCCCACAAATGTTCAGTACCCAAGGTCGCATCCAATTCATAAAATTCTCTTTCAGAGGGTAAAATCTGTTGTTTATCAGCTTTTATTCTGGAAATAAATTCTGTGGATAAAACATTTTTTTCAACTTCTGTGACAGACTCCGGAAACAGATTATAGGTTTCACTGACACCGTTTGCAGGGCGTGTTGTGTAAAACATGTAATAGTAAGTGTCTTGACTGGCCGTGTAATATACCTGCAATCCATCGTTCAACCTGACCTGGGAACCCTCTGAAATTTTTGCTTTCTGGTTGTCTGTTTTTTTGACCACATACCAATCCGGTTTGGCCGACCATGAGGCCAACGAAGCCTGAATCATCTGGAGCATTCCGGGGTGATCTGGAACATTCTGCTGAAATTTCCACAACAGGGCCGCGCTTTTTCCCGGCTGATCCTTTTGAAAATGCTCCGTCAACTGAAACAAGGATTCCACCTCATCATCAACAATGGATTCGGATGTCATAAATTTGATCCACAACGCCTGTTCGGGACTGTTCCCACGAGTCGCGGCGATCTGTTTCAGATTTTTGGAACCGGAGAGTTCATTCAAAAACACCTTCATGTTCTGGGGTTTTCCAGCACTGTCAGGTTGATAGGTCAGGCTTTTATTGGATCCAATTTTCAACAGGGATCCATTGGCGTTCATAATTTTAATGGAGCCATCTGATCCGGATCGGATTTCACTTCCTGGAATCACCTTGTCCCGTGATTTCAAGGGTTGCCATTCGGCAGTTCCTGTTAATTTGACCTGTGTGTCTCCTTTGGCAATCAGAACCATTCCGTCTTCATTGGCAAATACGCTCTTCACAGGAATGATAAAAGCAAGAAGCAGGATGATGAACAGGATGTGCCAGTGTTTCATGGAATAACCTTTATCTGAGGGTTCTTGAGGTAAGTTGTGGATTCACAACGGAGCTTTGCCACAAATGGTGTCAAACCTCAACGGGAAAACAGGTATTTTAAATGTTGTCAGAAGATCTGGTTTTAGTTTCAAATTAAATATTGAGTTTGTGCCATGTATTTGCTCATTTATCATTCCTGAAAACGACAGGTCATGTATCACGGATTTGTCGTAGCGTGGAAAAATCATCGGCTATTTGATCTGCAAATAAAATCCGGAGTATTTATGATGTTTCAAGGTTTATTGGGAATTATCGCACTCATGGCTCTCTCTTGGGGGATCAGTGAAAACAGAAAATCAGTGAACTGGAAAACAGTGGGGGCTGGACTTATGATCCAGTTGCTACTGGCTGTGATTCTGTTGAAGATTCCTTTAATCAAAGAAGGGTTCATGGGAATCAATCAGGTGGTGCTGGCTTTGGAAAAAGCCATGACTGCCGGAACCTCAATGGTTTTTGGCTATCTGGGGGGCGGTGAGGCCCCGTTTGATATAAAAAATCCCGGAGCCACGTTCATTCTGGCATTTCGTGCGTTGCCACTGGTGCTGGTGGTCAGTGCGCTTTCATCTTTGTTATTTTACTGGAAAATTCTTCCGTATGTCATTCGCGGATTTTCCTGGGGATTGCGCCGAACCATGGGCGTTGGCGGCGCTGTCGGTGTTTCTGCGGCCGCGAATATTTTTGTGGGAATGGTGGAAGCTCCACTGTTCATCAGACCCTATATCCAGCATTTAACCCGCAGTGAACTGTTTGTCGTCATGACCACCGGTATGGCAACAGTCGCGGGAACCGTCATGGCGTTGTATGCGTTTTTATTGGGGAATGTGATTCCAGATGCCTTGGGGCATATTCTGGTGGCCTCCATCATCAGCGCTCCCGCGGCCATTCTTGTTGCTCAATTGATGATTCCTGCCACGACTGCATCGACTGAAGCCGAGTGGACTCCTTCCAGTGATGCGGCAAGCTCCATGGATGCCATCACTAAAGGCACAGAAGATGGACTGAAATTATTTCTGAATATTCTGGCTATGCTGATTGTACTGGTCGCACTGGTTCATCTGGTCAATCAGATTCTGGGTTTGTTGCCGTTGATTCAGGGAGAAGGATTGACCTTGCAGAAAATGCTCGGGTGGGTGATGGCGCCGGTCATGTGGTTGATCGGCATTCCCTGGGATCAGGCCTTCACTGCTGGAAGCCTGATGGGAACAAAAACCATTCTGAATGAATTGATCGCCTATATTGATTTATCCCAATTGCCTGCTGACGCGCTGGATGTTAAAAGTCGGCTGATCATGCTGTATGCCCTGTGTGGCTTCGCAAATTTCGGCAGTTTGGGAATCATGATCGCCGGACTCACCACCATGGCACCTGAGCGACGGAATGAGATTGTATCCCTGGGAATGAAATCCATCTTATCCGGCACCATCGCAACCTGCATGACAGGTGCTGTGGTTGGACTCATTCACTGATCTTCCTGTTCCGTTTTTCGTTAATATTTTATCAAATAAATGACGGAAATATTTTTTGGACGAGTTTCATTGCCCTGTCCTTGCGCCAGCAACGTGTGTTGTGATGCGCCCCCTGCCTTATTTGCCTGACTATCTATGAATATCTGGGAGTTAGATCCAACTCCTCCATTTCCAGTGCCTACCATGAGTATTGAGTTATTATCGGCATCGAATATGGCAAGATTTGGGATTTTTGCCAATTCACTTTGTTTTGTCCCAACATTGTCACCAGTAACGCCATCCCCACGGTTTGTTCTGCTACCAGCATCAGGATCTGAACCAGCACTATTATCTATTCCACGCAGAAAATACCCGCGGTAATCCGGTAAATTGAATGTCGTAGATCCATCTCCAATACCATAGGTTGTACCAATGGCTGAATAAAGCTCCGCATAAGTTGTAATGCTCACAGCACTGCCATCACAAAATAACCAACCGGTTGGTGGTGTTGTGTTATGACCTGGCACTGATGATGGCATGATCAAACCAGGCGGGAGGCTGACATCAACCGTGTACACTTTTTTCATTTTTTTTGTAGACGAACCCAAATCATAGGAACTGTCTGTGACCGGGATAACATCCTTGATTTGCATTGTACCATTCACGTTTGTATCGCCATTCACATCAAGTTTGTATGCTGGTGCGGAGGTTGTCCCTATTCCAACTTTTCCGGATTTAACCTGAATTTGTTTCAGCAGTTCATTCACAGCATTGAACACTGCTGTGAAATTGCTATTCATACTGGATGAACTGATTATATTTCCGGATGTGAACGATGTTTGAGTGATATTGTCTGGTGTGTCTGCATAGGACCATATTGCAAGTGTGAGTGAAGCCACAAAAATCCCAATGACAGTGGAGGGGATATGGAAAAACTTTCTCGTTTTATTTTGTTGTTCCATTTTTAATAATTTTGCATCTAACTGTTCAACCTTACTAATAAGATCTCTGTTATCCATATCATCCCCTTGATAAAATGAGAAAAATTTACGTTAACAAACCAGATTTAAGATGTCCCTTATAGAATCACTCAGAAAGACGCAAGGAAGAATTGTTTGACAAAATCCAGAAAGAAAGATTCCTGATCTTCAAAGGTGAGGTGGGTGAATTTTTCAGGTTGGGATTGAAGCAGTTCTTCCAGTTTTAACAGACCCCATTTGCCATATTCTTCCTTGACCCATTTCTTCAGATAGTAACCCTCGCGCAACGCATGATTCGCATGGTGTTCCTGCGTCAGAAACTGTTGGTGAAGGAATTCCGCCAGTGCTTCGAGACCGATTCGTTTGATAGCACTCGTGCGAAAAATACGGACATCCTCCTGAACGTTTTCAGGCAGAATCCGGGCAAGCTTGAGGCTGGATTTCAGCAGATGGTAGCTTTTTTGAGCGAGTTTTTCCTCATCACATTTGTTGATGATGAAGGTGTCAGGAATTTCCATGATCCCGGCTTTCATGAACTGGATTTGATCGCCAGTGAGAGGTTGGAGAATCAGGCAGGTGTGATCACTGAGTTTCTGGATTTCAATTTCACTTTGCCCGATTCCAACCGTTTCGATGAATATCAGATCAAAAAAATATTTCATCAACCGGATTGCATGAAAAGTCTGGGTGCTCACACCCCCCAGATCCAGATTGGAGGCTTGTGAGCGGAAAAATATTCTTTTCTCATGGGTGGGAAAATTGACGCGTGTTCGATCTCCCAGCAAGGACCCTCCCGAGGTTTGACTGGAAGGGTCCACCGCCACCACAGCGATGGAAAGATCGGGATATTTTTTCAGGAAAGTCAGGCACAACTCACCAATCAGACTCGATTTGCCGGCCCCGGGAGTTCCGGTAAAGCCGATCACAAACGCGTTTTTGCTAAACGCATCCGGACGACTTCTGATCGTCTGAATCAGTTGCTTGCGGTCCTGTCTGTTTTTGGGAGTGCGCCCTTCAAAAATACTGATGAGCCGCCCCAGCGGCCATTTTTCAAGTGCCGCGGCCTGGGTCAGCAAGGACTCCAGTTGGGGTGATATCTCAAGCGGCATCAATGATGATTCCTGTGTCATGCGTTGTCCTACTCCTGAGCCGCGCGATTTTGATGAATCAGGTCAATGATATCACTCATTACCTGCACCAGATCGAAATCCTTGGGTGTGAAGATTTTTTTGACACCTTTTCCGAGAATGGAGGCAAAATCCGATTGCGGGATGATCCCGCCCAACACGACAGGAATCGCGTTTTTCGCGCCAAATTTTTCGAGATCCCCAAAAATCTGGTCAATGATTTCGTTGTGTGAGCCCGACAATAGAGAAATGCCGATGACATCCACGTTTTCTTCAACCGCGGACTGAACAATTTCGGTCGCACTGAGACGGATGCCAAAATAAATCACATCAAAACCGCAATGCCGTGCCGCCACAGCGATCATTTCCGCACCATTGGAATGACCATCCAGACCGGGCTTTCCAACAATGATTTTGGGACGGTGTCCATAAGTATCAGTAAATTTATTCACTTTGGAACGGACTTCTTCCAGTTGTGCTGTTTCAATCTGGAACGATTGTCCTTCCACGCCGGTAGGCGCACGGTATTCTCCAAACACGCTTCTGAGTGTCTCGGACCATTCGCCCGTAGTGACACGCGCTTTGGCGCAGGCAATGGAGGCTTCCATCAAATTGGTTCCGGTTTTGGCTTCTTCAGCCAGACGTTCCAGTGCCGCTTTAACTTTTGCCTCATCCCGTTGTTTTTTGGTAGTTGCCAACGCGTCCAGTGTGTCCTGAGCCGCAGACACGTCCACCTTGAACACACCGCCATCATCTCCTTGCACCAGTGGTGAAGGAATGGCTTCAGTCCATTTGTTGCGACCTACCACGATTTGTTCCCCTTTGTTGATTCGGGCGATTCGATCTGCTTGAGAACCAACAAGTTGTGATTTCATGTAACCGGACTTGATGGCTTCCACACCACCACCCATGGCCAGAATCTTGTCAATTTCCGTGTAAGCCTGTTGTTTTAGATCGGCCACTTTGGATTCAATGACTTTGGAGCCTTCAAAAATGTCAGGAAATTCCAGCAAATCTGTTTCATAGGCCAGAATCTGCTGAAGTCGTAACGACCATTGCTGATCCCAGGGGCGAGGCAAGGACAAGGCTTCGTTCCAGGCGGGGAGTTGAAGGGCACGACAGCGGGCGTCACGACTCAGTGTCACGCCAAGAGCTTCAATCAGAATCCGCCAGGCGTTATTTTCGGGTTGTTCTTCTGAAAGTCCGAGTGAATTGACCTGAACGCCATAACGAAAACGTCGGTAACTGGCGTTTTTTACCTGATAACGTTTCTGGCAGATTTCATCCCACATTTCTGTGAAAGCGCGCATCTTGCACATTTCTTCCACAAACCGCATGCCGGCATTCACAAAAAAGGAGATGCGGCCAACGCAACGTTCAAATTCTTCTTCACTCAGATTTTTTGCTTTGATCGCATCCAGCAGGGTGATGGCATTGATCAAGGCGAACGCAAGTTCCTGAACAGGTGTCGCCCCTGCCTCCTGAAGGTGATAGGAACAGATGTTGGACGGATTGAATTTGGGAACCTTGTTGAGGGAATATTCGTACATATCGACAGTCAACCGCAAGGAGGCTTCAGGCGGAAACACATAGGTTCCCCTTGCCAGAAATTCTTTCATGAGATCATTCTGGGTGGTTCCCTGCAACAGCGAGGGATCAATGCCGCGTTCTTCAGCAAGAGCGATATACAGAGAAAACAACCACATGGCCGTACCATTGATGGTCATGGAGGTGTTCATTTCTTCAATGGGGATCTGGTCAAACAGAATATGGAAATCATCAAGTGTGTTGATCGGCACACCGACCTTGCCAATTTCGGGACGGGCAATGGGGTCTTCAGAGGAGTATCCGCATTGGGTTGCCAGATCAAACGCGATGCTCAATCCGGTCTGTCCCTTTGACAGGTTGCTTCGATACAGTTCGTTGGAGGCCTTGACGTTGGTGTGGCCGGCATAGGTTCTGAAAATCCACGGTTTTTCCTTCGTGGTTTTTCCTTCTTTGTCATATAAAACATGCGCAAGCTTTTCCATGGTGTCACCGGGTAAGCAGTTGATTGAAGACGACTCCGGTAGCATCATTGAACTCCGGAATCATGAAATTTTCGCTGGGCAGATCTGCCCGGAAGGGCGAAAATATGAGTTATTTCAATAAATGGTTCAAGATAAAACAAGGTGAAACACATGGAAATCACAAGAATCAACCCGGGTTACAATTCTGCATAAATTCAATCTGTAATTGCATTCACATTGGATTATGGTAAAGGTAACACAAATCATGTCTAAACAACTGTAACCATAAAAACAGAAACAGGAACATCAGTGATACTCAATCGAACCTACAGAAGGTCTGATACGGCACTTGGTTTACCGCTGACTTTAAGTCTTTTTTTCCACCTGCTATTGTTGAGCTGTGGCCTATTGGTTTGGAGTTCTCCCTCTAGTCCGGTCAGAACATCAATGCCTGTCGGTATCAAATTCGCAAGCCCTGCCATTCCGGAAAAATCAGCCAAAGCTGTTCCGGAACAAATCGAAAAAATTGCCGAATCGGTTGTGGCCCCTGAGGTGACACCTCAATCCATAGATCAGCCCCTCATGGTAATGCCCGTGGACAAACCGGCTCCATCTCCGGTACAGGAACCCATCGCCCCGCTCCCCAGTGTTCAGACAATTCCTGAAACAATCCGTGTGATTCCACCACTAACACCGCCCCTCCCCAGTGAAGCCGCACCGATAACAACAAAAGCTACGGCCAAACAGGCAGAACCGACACCAGAAGTGGGTTCAAAGAGCAAACCTGCCGCCAAAACCGGGGAAATTCCTGAAACGAGAAAAGCGGCACCCAAGCCCTTGTTGTTAACACCGGGTGTGCTTTCGGCATTGCCTGATTCAAGCAATCCGCCACCCACGATTTCATCACTACAAGTCAACACCATTGAGACAACAGTTCCTGACACCAAGCCCGTACAAACGCTGTCAGCGATCAACTCCGGTATGCCACACCAGCCAGTGATTAAAACAGATCCATTTTCCGGTTCCATGCCTCCTCCTGTTGCTGAGAGAAACTCATCTTTTTCGCCTCAGTCACCGGTACCATCGTTGACTTCGCCCATGGTGTCGCCCTTGCAGACAGGAAATGATCAACAACGTCCAGTCACAGATGTCTCAGCCGTTTCAGGATTCAATCCGCACACACCTGAGATAAACGCTGGCTCCGATATGGATGGTAACAATCCGAGAAGCATTCTGAAACAGATCCGGATTGAGCAAATTGAACGACAATATCAACAACAACTGAGTGACAGCATCAAAGTAAAACTCTATGCGCCGCAACGGTTTGACAAGAAGATTTTTGTGCGCTTGACCTTTGAAATTGATAAAACCGGGGACATTCTCAATTTCAGAATCCTGGAAAGCAGTGGGTCTGAAACATTTGACATTACGGTGAAAAATGCTGTAAAGAGTGCCCAGTTTCCTCCACTTCCAGCCGAGTTGGCCGAAGTTTCACCCTATGCAGTCATCATAAGGATCGCTCCATGAAACGTAAAATCGTGTTGTTTGCCAATCTTCTGGTTTTCATTGGATTTCTAATTTCCAGGGATGTTGCTTTTGCCCAATTTGTTTCAAAAAATGAAATAAATATCAGCGGCGTCGCGTTTTCACGCTTTCCTGTCACGTTGGAGGAAGACGGGAATTTTGCTAAAACCCCTCAAGGTGCCGCCTGGAAAAACCTTGTGGAAAAAAACTTGTGCTGGAGCGGTATCTTTACGGTCAAAAACTCTCAAATGACAGACTGCGACGCTCCGGATAAAACCAGTGAACGTAAAATAATGCTGGGGATAACCTCCCCGGCCAGCATGACGTTTGAGTTTTTTGGCGCCAATAAAACATCCGTGTTTCAAAAAGAGCTTCCCCTGTTTGAAAACAAACTCAATGAATCCACTGTGATTGACACGATCAATCAACTCACTGAATTGATCACTGGACATCGCGGAATTCTGGGAACTTCCATCGCGTTCACGCTCAAACAACCGGAACGCAAGAAAATCATCGCCCGGATCAACACTCATGGTCAAAATCTGACGGGATTTTATACACATCCTGAAAGTAGCACCATTCTGCCCAAATGGGCACCTGATGGAAAAGGCATTGTTTATACTCTGATTCAAAAAAATCAGTCCAAAATCATGTATTACAATTTTTCAGACCCACCCATGGCACTGGCTGACGGCAATTCGCTCAATCATGGCGGAAGCTGGTTTCCGAATGGTCGTCAACTGGTGGTTACCCTGAGCAAGAACAGCAATGCTGATTTGTATATGCTGGATATTGGTGATCTTTCATTGAAGCGCTTCACATCGAACAAATCGATTGAAACATCTCCGGCCGTTTCTCCTGATGGCAAATCACTCCTGTTTGTCTCAGACCGTACAGGCAGTGAGCAGATCTTTATCAAAAACCTGATGTCCAATGCGGAATTCCGTATCACCTTCGATGGACCAAAAAATTCAGATCCGGCATGGTCTCCTGATGGAAAGCTGATCGCGTTCACTCGTACCGTGAATAAAACTGACCAGATTTTTCTCATGGACCCCAATGGTGAAAATCTGAGACAACTCACCGATGCGCCTGTCCACTCGGAACACCCCAGTTGGTCTCCTGATGGCAACCAGATTGTATTTGCGTCCCGGTTGGGGAGTGATTTCAAACTCTATATCATGTTTATCAACGGGACCGGGATGAGAAGGTTAACCAGCACTGTCGCGGGATTTAACGAAGAATCACCCAACTGGAATCAACCGACTGACTGATCAATGCGTATTCTGCTGATTTCAAGCCTGATTGTTTTTATGACGATGTCCTGCCAGACTTCCTCGTCCATGGTGCCAGACGGTAATATGCCTGAAAAACAACAGGCGGTCGAGAGTTTGCAACGTCAGATCGCGGAAATGGACCGCCGTATAAAAACACTGGAATCAGGACATCGTCAACTCAGTCAGGATGTCCTTCAGCAAATGGTGCCTAAACTGGAGGCCATTGCACAACACAATCTGAGAATCCAGCAGTTATCCGCTGAAATTCAACGTCTCCAACGCAATATCAGGGATTTGAGAATTGCCCGCGAGGCACAGATCCCTGTTCATTCCGGCGAAACTGGAGAAACAGACCTTAACAAGGCAGAGTCCAGTTATGCTCAGGGAGAGCGACTGTACTTATCGGCACAATATCTGAACGCCATTGAGGTCTTTGAAGAGCTGAGAAAAAAATATCCGGTGCACCCGCTTCAGCAAGTTGCTCTTTACTGGATCGGCAGATCGTATATGGCGCTTTCTGAATTTTCAAAAGCCTCGTTGATTTTATTGGATTTCACCCGCAGTTTTCCCACCCATGCAATGATTCATGAAGCCCGTTGGTATCTGGCACAGTCGCTGGAACAATCAGGTGAAATCAGACTGGCCATGAGTCAGTACAATGAACTTGCCAAATCAGGCAATCCCTTTCAGCAACAAGCCAGAGACCGATTGAACGCCCATGAGAAACAACCCTGATCTTGCATCATTGTTTGACCTGTCGGACGAAGCGATTCGCAGAGAAAAGCAAAAAGCCTCGGACTTGCGACAAACCCAGTGGTGGAAAAACCGACGTGCCTGCAATCAATGTTATTACTGTCAGTTGCCATTTCCCGCGAAAACCCTGACCATGGACCATGTTGTTCCGCTGTCAAGAGGTGGGAAAAGCACAAAAAGCAATCTGGTTCCCTGCTGTAAGGAATGCAACAATCTTAAAAAAAATCTGTTGCCTCTTGAATGGGAACATTATCTGCAACGACTCAGGAACCAGTCGATTCACGATGCATGAAGTTCAACCCGGGTGACGCCCAGCCCTTTTTATGGAAGTCTGGTCATGGTCCATCTGTTCAAACGCCCTATCCTTCGATGGATATTCTTTTTTGTTGTCTTTTCAGGATTACCTTCCATGACCTGGGGTGAAAACTATCTTCCACTTCTGGAAAATGGCCCTGTTTCTTTGACGCTCCAGCATATCAACAAGAAAAATGATAAAATCACCGGGTACAGTCATTTTTATTTTTTGACACTCCAGGAAGGCGGCCTTGAATACTGGCAGGAAGTGCAGGAAAATACCAAACCCGATGGAACAGTGTTTACCCGTAAGCAGACAAGGTTTCGAAAAACAGATGGAAGTCCTGTCTTCTATCACGAAATTGATTTCAGGAAAGATTATGAAATCAGGAATGTTTTTGAAAATAACCAGATCATCAGCAAACTTCGTAGCAAAACCCGGACTGATGAAGTCCGACAACCCTTGACGCCGGATATTGTTCCCTTTGAACATATTGTTTTATTTTTGAGACAAAATCTCCCCAAACTGATGCATGAAAAACACCTGAACGTGACCTTGTACATGCCGGCATTGATCCTGGAACTTGAAGATCAGGGATTGCCCTCTTCATGGAGCAATGTGGGTGTCGTGATCGAAATGGAAAAAAAACTCAAAGTCAGCACCCCCAAAGGCAACATGGACGCCATACAGATTTTGATCCAACCCTCTTCAATTTTGTTGAGAAGTCTCCTTCCTGCCTCTCATGCCCGATTTCGTTTTCTGCTTTCAGAACAATTCCCGCATTACCCCCTTGGTTTTGAAGAAGGAAACACCCGGCATCAATTGACGGATCTTCAACTCAAATGACCCTATGACATGCCTCATGGAACATCCCCTGGTCGGGAAAATTTTCAGATTTCTCATCGGTGGCGGCGTGGTCTGGAGTGGACGTGCAGGCCTCACGGCGGCACTTCATCATTTTCTGGCAGTGGATGCTGTTATCGCCTACCGGTTTGGGTTGGGGGTCAGTTTTGTGATCTATTTTTTTCTGAATGCGCATTTTATTTTCAGAGTCAGGGATCGACTGGTGTGGCGTCTGGTAAAATATACACTGACATCCCTCTCATTTCTGAGCGTTGATGGTCTGCTGATGGGATTTCTGTATCAGAAGTGGGGGTGGCATTACATGCTGGCGTTGTCGTGTTCCACGCTGTCACTGATGATCGTCAAGTTTTGTGTTATGAATTTTTTCGTGTTCCAACCCACAAAATTATCAACTTCCATGAATTCACCTGATTTATGAATATCATTGATTTGCTCAAAGACCTCTGGCAACGAATTCCTACCCAGTTGGTTGTGGTCGCCGGTCTGCTGTTATTTCCCTTCGGGATGCTGTTGCTTGCGGGATTAGTGTGGATGGTTGAGCATGACAGTTTATGGTTCTGGTTCATTCTTTCCGCCATTTGTTCAGGGGCCGCGATTCCTCTTGTCAATCAGATTCAGGTCGAACAACTGGAAAAACTTGAACAAAAAACTTCTCCTGAAAAACGCTGGAATGAGCAGGGACAGAGTGCCTGGAAAAAAGTGGAAGCCATTGCTTTTGATATACAGAACAAGGATGACTATCTGGATAGCTGGGAAAATCTCTGGGATTTGTTAAAACTGGTCATGGATACTGTCGCGCGGGAATTTCATCCTGAAACGGATACACCCGTCATGGAAGTTCCTGTTCCGTATTTGTTGCGTGTCATCGAACTGGTTTCTGCGGATTTGCGTCAGCTTGTTTCCAGCAATATTCCGGGCAGTCATATTCTGACGATCAATGATGTCGTCCGTGGACAAAAACTCGCTTCACTCGGCAAGGAATTTTACAATATCTATCGGATTGTATCTGTGGGAATCGCACCTTATTCCGCATTCATGCGGGAAGTCAGGGATTTTTTCACAGGAAAAGTCATGACCTCATCCACTAGAGAATTCAAGGTCTGGCTGTTGAGAGCCTATATTGAAAAAATCGGTTATTTTTCCATCGAACTTTACAGCGGATATATTGTGCTGGATGACAGGGCCTTCCAGCAGTTCACCACGGAGATGTCAGTCCGTGATATGAAATCCGCTCATCTGCGGCGCGAGAAACTGGAAGAACCCTTGCGAATCCTGATTATGGGTCAGGTCAATTCCGGCAAGTCCAGTCTGGTCAACGCGTTGCTGGGAGAAATGGAAGCTCTGGTGGATGTCCTGCCGCAATCAGAACGAATGACACCGCATGTTCTTGAAAGAAATGGATTGCAACGGGCAATCATCATGGATACCGCCGGTTATGGCAGAGCCGATGATCCGTTTGATCCCATGATCTTTGTGAAGGAACAAATCCATCACACCGATCTGATCCTTCTTGTTTGCGCGGCCAATCAATCCGCACGACAACGGGATAGCCTGCTGATGCAAAACCTGAGAGAATATCTGAATCATTCCGGGAATGAAATTCCACCACCCGTGATTGTTGTCATGACACATATTGACTTGCTCCGGCCATTCCGTGAGTGGAATCCGCCGTATAATGTGGTAGCTCCTGTAAACCAGAAAGAAACCATGATCCGGAGTGCGATGGAGCATGTGGCGGAAACCCTGGAAATTGAACTGAATCGGGTGGTGCCTGTCTGTCTCAAGGCCGAACGCTTGTATAATGTGGAGGATGGTATTATTCCGGCCATTCTGAATGTGCTAGATGAGTCAAAACGGTCCCGATACCTCCGACTGCTCAGGGAATATCAAAATGCCAGATACTGGTCACACATTGTTGAACAAAGCCAGAACGCCGGAAAAATGGTGCTGGAGGGTGGAAAAATTCTGGCTGAAAAAATTTATGCCAGCATTCAGAAACATAAGACTAAGGATGATTGAACCCAATGCCCATAACAGAACTGGAAATAGATCCCCTGCAAAATCCCTCAAAATTCTCTTTGATTCTCAACCCGCGAGGAATCGCTGTGGATGAAGTTCGTCAGGTATTGTTGCGGTTGTATGAGGTGATTCTGCTCAACGAACCGGGCGTGTTGAAACGTCTGGACATAGAGTTTCTGCACGAATACCGGGTTGCGATCCGTAAAACCAGATCCGCCATCACTCAGCTCAAACATATTTTTCCTTCCAAACCCTATAAAAAATTTCGTGATGAATTTGCCTGGTTGGGGGCCATCACCAGTCTTCCACGAGACCTTGATGTCTATGCCATGCAATTTGACAATTATGTTTGCCTGTTGCCTGAAGAATACCGCACAGATCTGTTTCCACTGAAAATTTATATTCAGAAACAGCAGTCCGACGCCTATTCTCAACTTTGGATGGACATGAGATCCAGACGCTATAAGAAACTCAAAGCAGAATGGTTAGTATTTTTGGAACAGGAATGGGGGCAATCCAAAAATCTGCCGATGACAGGCCAGGCGCCTGCGGGAGAGGTTGTGACTCATCGTATTCATGATTTATTTCAACTGGCTGTGAATGAAGGCACCTTACTTCAGGAAAATTCACCGGCGGACGAGTGGCATGAATTGAGGAAAACACTAAAGAAACTGCGGTACCTGATTGAATTTTTCAGTAGTTTCTATGATGAGTCCACAGTGAGTCAACTGGTTAAAATTCTGAAAACCCAGCAACAGCTACTGGGAAATTTTCAGGACTATCAGGTTCAACAGCAATCTCTGAAAGGCTTCGCGGAAGATTTGATGAATTCCGGAAAAGTAAAAGCAACGACCCTGTGTGCCATAGGAATGCTCCTTCAGAATCTGTACAATCAGCAACAACGATTACGTCAAGATTTTCAGACAACGTTCCAACCCTTTGCTAAATTCCAGATAAGCGAACTGAGGTGTTTATCCACTGAAATCCCAATGTCGTCAACGTAGTTTCTTAGAAGTTGAATTCTGCGCAAAATGGCAAAAGAATTTAGACACAGAGTCACAGTGTCACAGAGTATGTTTTAAAAAATTTTCTGTGTCTTTGTGTCTCTGTGGCAAAAATTGGTTCCGGCTATGCCGGGTTAGGAATGTTCAAAAAATAACATGGAAAACTTTCTGGTTACGAACGTCCCGTTCGTAATCGTTCCATGACCCACCTCCGGTGGGTGCGAAGCTATGCTTCGCCTGAGGGATAACGTGCCCCACGGGACGTAGGGCAGAGCAAACTTTTACAACTTATTCTTTTGCCGTTCCTTAAGGAAAAAAACCCGTCACTCTCCCTTGGGGGAGAGGGTAGGTGAGGGGGAAAAGGAGGCGATCATTCCAGGCTTCACCCTCACCCCAACCCTCTCCCTTCCAGGGCGAGGGAGCTTAAGTTGATGACATTGACCTCTCCCCCAAGGGAGAGTGACGGGTTTTTCCTTTAAGTTGACAACATTGGGCGGTCCATTCTGAATGCGATGTCTTCTGAAAAAGACTTTCCGAAGGGGAACTATACGTTGTCCTCATTGTCTATATTTTCATGATAATAAATCCATCCTTTTTCTGTCAGGATTGCATGAACAGGAACATCATGTGTTTCCTGAACCAGATCAGACGTGAGCTGACAAGAAAAGCATATTCCGATTAATAATGCTGGAGTGGCCTTGAGAAAACGATCATAAAACCCTTTTCCATATCCCAGTCTGGCACCATTTTTTTCAGAAAAAGCAAGTCCCGGTATCAACACCCAATCAAAGAGCAATGGATTCATAGGGATTCTTTTTTCCACAGCAGGTTCCGCTATTCCATAGGGCCCTGTCACTACATCCTGCCAGTTTGTTAACAGGGAATGTTCTAAAGTCTGTTTGTCCTGAACACAAGGAACAACAACATTCTTGTTGAGATTCCATAAGGCTTCAACCACAGGGTGTGTGTCGGGTTCTTCAGGCAGGCTTAAAAAAGTGTGTATGGTCTGAATGGCAGGAAGGGTGGGGTCCTCCAGCAAAAACTGGAGAATACGTTCGGAGGCGTCTTTTCTGAATTCATCGGAAAGCTGACTTCGTAGTTGTTTGAAATGTTGGCGCAGGGTCTTTTTATCTTTCTGATGAATTTCGGGCATCATAACAGTTTTACGCCGACTGTGATTTTATAATTCAGGATCCGCAAACACAGCATCCCCTTTCACATAATTATTCTGACGATCTGGAGGAACCAGGCCCCAGGCAGTTTCATCCTCCACTTCCATGATCTCAATTTTTGCCAGGGGTAGAGAAGAATAGGATTCATTGAACTGGGTACTGCCATCTGAAAGGGTTTTCTGCTCCAGGACTCTCTTGAAAATGCTCAGTTTCCGGCCTTTTTTGATGCCGTTGTTTTTTCCAAGACTGACCTTGGCATAGGCTCGATGATTTCGTGTTTCCAGAACAAAACCTCTCAGGGGAAATGCCTGCTGAATTTTGGGTTTTAGCTCCAGCCAGGCTTGTTTTGATTGAGACATGGTGTAACTGAAAGTATCCTTGAAGGCCAGACGCTTCGGACTCACCTGATATATTTCCAGATTCACATAGGTTCCCCAGTTTCCTTCTTCCAACTCCACAAGATTGGGAAGAATATTCACCAATGCCACATATTTTGCCTGAAGCATGGCCCCCATTTCAACAGACACATCCGCAATTTCAGGTTTTTGTGAGCGGTATGTGTCCGAACTCAGTATGTTCTCAATCTGATACTCAGGCACAATACCCAGGGTTGTGTAAGTCTCAATAGAAGCCTGAATAAAACCAAGCGTTAAAGCCTTATGGTAACGTGTCAATTGGGGATGCACCCTGACCGCTGTGAACGCAATATAATTTTTAGGAGGATTCAAATCTTCAGGTGTTGGTGAATTTTCAGCAGATTGCTGATCTTCAGGGTAGAGGAGGGCCTGGTTGAAATTGATGGGAGCCTGGGCACATCCAGTCACAAACGCCATGATGATCAAAAAAGGTATCAAATAATTTTTCATTTGCGGTCCCCCTCATTAAATCGTGTGATATTTTCCGGAAAAGTACAGTAGCGGTTTGCCTTCGTTTTTTTTGAAATCAATAATTTCCCCAACAAAAATAATATGATCGCCGCCTTCATAATGAAAACGTACTTCGCAATCAAAATTTGCCAGAGATTCCATCAGTAAAGGCGCACCTGTCTTTAGAGAAAAACTATTCTCCAAGCCTGTTTCATGTTGTTTGGCAAAATTGTCTGAAACAGACTGCTGATGTTCATTCAGCACACTGATTCCAATTGCCGAAGCCTTGAGAAAAGCATCAAATACCCGTGATTTTTTATCGAGGCTGAATAACAGCAATGGCGGATCCAGCGACACTGAACTGAAGGAATTGATGGTCAATCCCAGTTTTTTCCCGGTTTGAGTCTGGACGGTGACTACCGCAATCCCTGTGGCAAACTGGCCAAATGCCTGACGTAATAATTTGGTATCAAAGTTCATAATGTTTTTTTCCTTCATGAAGCAATTTCAAACACAAGTGTTTGCATTACTCGCACAGTTTCAGTGGTTCGGGAGCAGGTTGAGGCAACGTAGAGACGTTGCCTGTAACGTCTCTACGGGAGGGCAGGTCAGAAACCTGAATTAATAGCGATAGTGATCTGGTTTGAAAGGTCCTTCTACAGGAATATTGAGGTAATCTGACTGTTTTTTCGTCAGTACATCCAGTTTCACACCAAGTTTTTTCAAGTGCAAACGAGCAACCTTCTCATCGAGATGTTTAGGCAGCACATAGACTTTATTTTCCAGATTTTTGTAATTTTCCCAGATTGCAAGCTGAGCCATGACCTGATTACAAAAACTGTTTGACATCACAAACGCTGGATGTCCCGTTGCGCACCCAAGATTCACGAGTCGTCCTTCAGCAAGAACAATCAGGCGTTTTCCGTTGGACCATGTGAACTGATCCACCTGAGGTTTGATGTTCATTTTTTTAATGGAAGGATCTTTTGCGATGGACGCAATATCAATTTCCAGATCGAAGTGGCCAATATTGCAGACAATCGCCTGATCCTTCATCAAATCCAGATGTTTCCGGGTGATCACATCACAGCATCCGGACGCTGTTACAAAAATATCTCCCAGAGACGCTGCTTCATCCATGGTCAGAATCTGATAGCCTTCCATAGCGGCCTGTAGTGCGCAGATGGGGTCAATTTCCGTGATGATCACACGGGCACCTTGTCCCCGAAGAGATTGCGCGCAACCTTTACCAACATCGCCATAACCAACGACTACGGCAACTTTGCCGGCAATCATGACATCCGTAGCCCGTTTGATTCCATCCAGCAAAGATTCCCGACAGCCATACAGGTTGTCAAATTTGCTTTTGGTCACAGAGTCATTGACGTTATAGGCAGGAATTTTCAATTCACCTTTTTCTGTCATTTGATATAACCTGTGAACACCTGTCGTCGTTTCTTCAGAAACACCACGAATGCCTTTGAGCATTTCAGGATATTTTTGATGAACATAAAGTGTCAGGTCACCGCCGTCATCCAGCAACATGTTTGGACTGCTGCCATCAGGCCATCTGATTGTTTGTTCAATACACCACCAGTACTCCTCTTCGGTTTCACCCTTCCATGCGAACACGGGAACTCCCGTTGTGGCAATCGCTGCGGCGGCTTCATCCTGGGTTGAAAAAATATTACAGGAAGACCAGCGAACTTCAGCCCCTAAGGTGGTCAGGGTTTCAATCAATACCGCTGTTTCAACAGTCATGTGCAACGAACCAGCGATTTTTGCGCCTTTAAGCGGCTTGATAGTGCCAAATTCTTCCCTGAGAGCCATCAAACCCGGCATTTCTGTTTCAGCGATTGTGATTTTTTTCCGTCCCAGATCAGCCAGTGCAATGTCAGCGACTTTGTAATCAGACATGTTATTCCTTAATTAATTGTTGTTAATTCAGAGACAATGGAAAAGGATTCTCAGGTTTGGATAGCCCCTTACCTGAAACCCAAATCCACTGGAATTCTCCGGATTCTGTTGGAAGGCGGTTACTTTCTCAGATGATTTAACAATTTTCAAGAACCGAATGATTACTGCTGTCATTCTTGTTCAATTGTTCAGGTGCGCTAACCTGAATGGGGCAGCAAGATGGAAGCGTGAAAAAAGACAGCCCTTCAGTGCCCGCTTATTGCATTGACGGTCAGAGTAAAAATGGTTTATCCTTTCAGGGGAAGACTCGAAAAATTTCATTGTTGAGCCGATGAAATAATTCGGCGAAGGATGAACGCTCCAACCGAACCGATAAGGTCTGCCGGAGATTGTGATAATACCAGTGTTGTTGGTCATAAGGTCGATTGAACACATCCCAGAATGAATTGCCCTGAAACTCCTGCTCCTCGGCAAGTGAGAGCATGTTATCAAGTTTATCAGCGCAAATAATGCATAGAGATTCGAGGGGGAGAGTGGCGATGGCTTCAAGGGTATGGCGTTTCCGGTCTTCCCAGGAAAGCGTTTTATCCGGTTCGGAAACCTCACGAACCATTTGCGCGACAGGGACGCCAAAGCGTTGTTCGATCTCGCTCAGAGTGAACGGGGTATCTTCCACCACATCATGCAGAATGCCGGCTACAACAACATCTTCCGGCAACTGATAACGAATCAGCCAGTGCCCGACTCTCAACGGGTGCAGAATATAAGGCGAGGGCAGGGTTTTTCGAAATTGCCCCCGATGGGCTCGGGTGGCAAATTCAACAGCGTCAAACAGTTTTTCTGAAGTCATTGTTTTTCTCACAAGGAATTATGCCCGTTTCATGGTCCATAGCCCTGTTCAGGTTCAATACAGTAGTCAGGGAATATCTTGCCGCATGGCTGAGTCTCATGCTTTTTTTAACAGCACAGCGACTGATTTTTTTTATGGGTAACTTTCCTTATGATCTGTTTGAAAAAGTAACACCAGTTGAAATTTTCGGGAGCCTGATAATGGGGATGCGCATGGACTCCATGGTGGTGACCATCCTCACCATGCCCTTATTGCTGGCGCTGATTCCATTTATTCCCTTGCCGCTGTTTCCGCGGTTATCCTGGCAGAAATTGATTCACCGCTATACCGTGTTTGGCAGTATTGTTCTGCTGAGCCTGTTTCTTACGGAATATTCGTCATGGCAAATCAATCAGCAACGTTTCGGGAAGACTTTTCTCGAATCATGGTCTGATCCTGTTTATCAGCACTATCTATTTGATTTGCTGACAGGCCGCATTACTTTTTGGGTAATCCTCTTCTCTGTTGTGGCCGGATGCCTGCTTTCAATATTCTTGCAAAGAATTATTTCAGGAAAGCTCCCGGTTCTCGAGCATATCGAATTTTTTCAAAGACCTCGAGGAATTATCCTGTGGCTTCTGCTATGGTTGCTTGCGCTGAGAGGCACCACGGGAATTCCCTTGCCCATACAGTATGAACTGGAAATGCTTTCACCCAATCCATATCTGGCAAATATGCAGACCAATTCCGGATTCAATCTTTACATGAGCTGGAAAGAAACATTTGAAAAAACGAATAAACAGATTGAAAAAGTGAAACAGGACACTCTCCCCAGAAAACTGCAATCGCTCCAACTTTATGTGGGAACAAACCCGCATCGGATCATTGAAACCAAAGGGCAATCCATCGGGGTTCGCTACAACACACTGCCGTTAAGAACAGCTCTGCTCAAAGCACTTCCGAAGCATGTCTTCATGATCACCCTGCCGAATACCCAGGAATGGATGTGGAACTCTGAAAAATTCAATGGATTTCCACAACTATCACAGGTTCGTGGATCGTCCAATGTGCTCAGTTTTTCTTCTTTTTTTCCCAATGACAGGGACAGTCTTTACAACATTCTTACCATGATCCACGGCATTCCATTGCCCGAATATTATCCCTTATCCCGATTGAATGAATATGCGGATTGGCAGAATTATCAAACATTGCCGCTTCTGATGAAACAACGTGGCTATCTCACACGTTTTGTCTATGGGGGTGCCCTGCATCATCAAATTCTGGACGCCTTTGCCAGAAATACAGGTTTTGATGAAGTGCTCACAATGTCACCTCAGGATCATTCTGCTTCTAACGGGGTTGAACCCGGTCTGCCCCTGATGGAATCGTTATCCGATACGATCAAAAGCAACGACATGCCCTCCTTTAATTTGATTATTCCTGATATAAATTTTTCCCGACAACGCCTCAAGTCTTCGGTCAACGTCAACAGAACACCGGATTTTCCCTATCCGGAAAGCTGGTATCAGACAATGGATCAACAGTTGAGTCAGTGGTATCACCAAATGAATGCGCTCAGACAAGACACCATGTTTGTGTTTATTTCTGATGGAGGTAGCCCGCTTCAATGGACGCCTGAACATCGGGAAACCTATGCCTCCATGAAAATACCGTTCTGGATTCAGACATCGCTCTTAAGATATGGTTCCCGTACTTTTGAGTTTTCCGGAACAAATCTGGATATTTTACCAACACTGGTATCGCTGCTGTTTGATCAGGAAACAACCATTTCAAGTTGGGGTTATTCGCTCCTGGAACGTCCTGATCGTATCAATATTTTCAGCCGTATGTTGTCTTGCGTCAATCAGATGTGTGTTGTTCAGAAACAGCCCTTTTCACTGTCAGGCAAGGATACTCTGACACTATGCCTGACACCTGTATGTCAGGATCAGGCCAAGGTACTTCAGCATCAAACCAGAAGTTTATTCAACTCAGGGCTTTTTCTGCTTCATGCCCCTTGATTTGACTGAGAAATTCAGACAAACATAAAACATATCTCAGCAAATTTTCGAGCTGTGCAAGTACTTTTTTAGCCACGAAGTACACGAAGAACACAAAGTAAAAAAGGGAATATGTACCGGAAAACTTGAAAATCAGGGTTTCACCGAGGACTTCATTTATATAAAAAACCTTTTTTTCGTGTTCTTGGCGTTCTTGGTGGCTCATTTTCAAACCACCTGCACAGGTGGCAAATTTTTGAAACCAGCAATCACACATAAAATTCATTCTACTAAAAATTATGGTTACTGAATCATCACTGGAACACTTGGGATTCCGTGTTTTATCTGTCTTGTGGGAAGGCCAGTTCACCACCGTTTTTCATGCGAGAGATGAACGTGAAGGCTCCTCCGGACAAACTGTGGTCATTAAAATCGCGGAACTCTCTTACAATGATTCCTATGGTTCAGACATCATCAGACATGAAGCGGAAATGCTTTCCAATTTTAAGCATGACGCCATTGTCACCCCCATTGAATTTCTGGAAAAATCACCGTATGTCGCTTTGATTTTTGATTATTTTCGTGGGAAATCACTCCGTGAGGCACTTTCAAAACTGGGGCGGTATGACGATGTTGACGCTTTTTATCAGGTTGCGACTCAACTCCTGAAGGGACTGTCTCAGGCTCATCATCAACAATTCCTGCATCTTGATATCAAACCTGAAAATATTCTGTTTGAAGATGAAAATTATTCACGGGCCCGTCTTGCGGATTGGGGCATCGCGACCCCCTATCAGGAAAACATGGTGTCAGGCGCAGGCTTCACCATGGAATATGCTTCGCCAGAGCAAACGGGTTTCCTGAAACGATCGCTGGATTACACAACGGATATCTATTCGCTGGGTGTCACTTTCTATGAAATGCTGGTCGGCAACAACCCCTTCAAAATGGAAAGTGATCTCGGCACAATCCATCGCCATGTTTCCTACACGCCGCCATCGCTGTTGGAAGTCAGGGGAAATATTCCGCCGATGCTCGATCTCCTGATTTTTAAAATGCTGGAAAAAGAAACAACCCGGCGATATCAATCCTGTGACGCTATTTTGCATGACCTGTCCAAACTCAGAAAAAATCCTGAAGAGACCTTTGAATTGGGTGAATTGGATCAGGCCCGCATTCTCAAATATCCTTCACAACTGGCAGGTCGTCAGTTGCTTATGGAAAAACTCCTTTCCCTTTTTTCCACAAATGCGCCCAGTCCCAGACTGATCGCCTTTGCCGGAGAATCAGGTATGGGGAAAAGCTCTGTTACAGAGTGGCTTGCACAGCAGATTAATAAAAATTCCGGATTTATTCTCAAAATTGAATTTCCGGAAAATGAAAGACTGGCACCATTTTACGGTTTTCTTCAAATCGCTGAAAAATGGCTGGAGCATGCACTGGAGAAGGGACCCGAATATCTTGAAAACATGGCTCAACGTTTGAAAATGAACCTCGGACCCGATCTGGGCGTTCTTATTCAGGCATATCCCGCATTTCAGAAAATGTTCACTGGCCCTGTTTCCCCGATTGTCACGTTGCCACCAGAGCAGGAACGATTCAGGGTTCTCAAGGTCTGGAATCTTTTTTTGAGTTCGCTGTCCACCCGGGAAGCGCAAATTGTGCTATGGTTTGAAAATCTGAATCTGGCCGACGTGTCCACGTTGGAGACCCTGTTTGATGTGCTTCAGAGCCATGATTCGCCAATCCTTGAACGGCCCTGCATCCTGGCAACCCTTGGCTCACAGTTGCCGACTCCTGAGGTTTTGGCATCATGGTGGCCACAGTATGTTGACAGTCCGGACTCACACATCATGGTTCAGATGCTCGAACCGCTGGATAACAAGGTGATCTCACAAATCATTGAAGATGCCGCTGTTTTTAGTCCGTCTGATTTGCAGGCACTCAAGGAAAAACTCATACCGCTGTCGAGGGGCAATCCTCTGTTCATCAAAATTTTGCTGGAACGGATGCTGAAGGAACGAATTCTTTCCTTCGATCTGGCCACGCAGTCCTGGACATTGAATAGTGACAAATTGCGGCATTTCTCTGTTCCTGAAAATCTTCTGGGTACCCTGGTATCCCACCTTGAAGAACTGGAAATGAAAGACCGCGACATTCTTGGCATGTGCGCCCTGTGGCGGATCCCCTTTACTGCTGAAGATATTGCTGAGGTTTTTCTGCTTGATGTGAGTGAGGTCCTCCATGCTATTTCTGAAGGTCAGTACTATCAAATTCTGGCGTCAGAACAACATCTGTTTCAGTTCGCGCACCAAAATGTACGCCAGTCCTTGATTCAATCATTGCCAGAGCCCAAGACACGTCAATGGAATATGCTGATTGTTCGTCACTGCTGGAGTCAACCGGATAATATGGATCCCTACCTGATCATTCATTATCTGGAAAAAGCGGATACGTCACAACTGCCCGGTGACAAAGTGATTCAAAGTTATCTGCATGCCGGTGACAAAGCTTCGGGCATGTATGCCAACGCGGAAGCCCTCCGTTTTTATCAAACCGCCTGGACGCTGTTGCAGGAAGGCTCGACAGCAGAAAACGATCCCGCCATTGTTAAATCATTGTTGCTGAATATGGCGGAAATGGAAGTGCGCCTCAAATTGCCTGAAAACGCACAGATTCATTATGAAGAATTACTGAAAACATCTACTGATTCCATGGAACAGGCCAGTTGGTTTGCCAGACTTTCCTTTGGCTACCTGATTGCCAACAATGCGGCGACCGCCGCTGAATTTGCCAAAAAAGCCATCCGGAGTTACGGGGTATTTTTCCCTTCTCCCAAATGGATTATTCCAGCACTGATTGTGGAAGTACTCCGTTTTATCGTGGTGAATGTTTTTTTACCACGGTCTCTCCGGCTCAAAATGAAAAAGAAACGCCGGGAACATCTGCTGAAAGTCTGTGACAATTCCAGTGATTTCATCATGCCAATCTATTTTGTGGACGTCATTCAGTGTGTTTATTTTATCATAAAGCTGATGAATCTGGCGGCCTTTTTACCGGATGGAAAAGAACGAGCCAAAGCGTTGGGGTATTCCGTCTCCATTCTGAGTGCGATGGGGTTGTTGGAAAAAGGTCTCAAGTTGGTGGATTGGTGTGCGGAATTCATGCGGTCTGCCGATGAAACCAGCAATTATCTACTTTACAGGAGCATGCTCAGCACCTCTTGTCTCATTCCGGGCGGTATGGACCAGGAAAGTGAAATCCGGTTGTCCCAGGCCTTTGAATATTATCGGCAATATCAATTGCCGGATATGAGCAATTGCGCGGCTCTATGGTTTACCAGCCGCGTGAGGCAAGCACGATTTCTCGAGCATCAGGACATTCTTGAACAATGCATGACGGTTCTGAAAAAAGGGGATCAGGATGAGGGGAAGGATCAAATCATCAACACCATTACCAGTCTGAAACTCAAATGTCAGACCATGCTGGAGCCGGTGCCTCCGGAAAAGGTGGTTGAACAGGTGGCGGCAATTCCAAAACCAGATCCGGCCAATGCCATTGACTGTGCGGCGTTTTACAGCATGGCAGGGTTTATTCTGTCCTGCCAGAGTCAGCATCTGGAAGCACTGAAGTATTATGATGAATGGTATAAGGTCGAATTTCTGAAACACAATGAACTGTCCGTGCGCATGTATTTTGTGTTTATTTATGGAATCAGTCTGTGTCGTGTTCTTGAGCAAGATGATCTGGAAAATTCACAACGCAAAAATTTAAGGAAACGCCTTAAAAAAGTATATGCACTCTGTAAAAAAATGGGGAAACTTTATCCCGGATTTCATCCCCTGTGGCTTACATTTCAAGGGGTACATTGGGGCTTAAAAGGCAATCTGAAAAAAGCCGACACGTTGTTTTTAGAGTCCATTGAAGAGTCCGCTACCAAAGATTTCAGGTTTTATGAAATTTTCAGTAAAGCCCAATGGGGGGAAACGCACTGGAAATTCAAGACCGCCATTGCCAGACGATTACTGCTGGAATGCGTTCAACGTGCCGATGAACTCAAGCTGACAGGGTATGCCACCGTCATTCGAGCCATTCTTGGTGGTAAATGGCGGTCGCCTCAGGGACATGGCGAGGAACGCCGTGAATATTCACGCACCACTTTCAAAACCAAACATGCCACTCATGCGACAAGTCAGTTGGGAAGCACGTCTTCTTCAGAAATCACGCTCTATCTCAAACTGAATGAAGTTCTGGAAATGACCCAGAAATTGAGCAAAATGACCAATTCCAAAGACTTGATTCATGAATTTCTTCAGGCTACCTGTCGATTGAGCGGAGCCACCATTGCCTATATTTTCAGAAACACAAGCGATAACGCGCTTGAACTGGAAGCTTTTCAGGGGGTTGAAATCAGCGAGTTGCCTGACAATTTGATGGAACTGCCCTACATGCATTCCAACATCCTGAATAATGCCCGCTTCAAGGAAACCCTGTGTGTCTGGGAACGTGAAACACGTACCAGAGAAAAATTTCAGGGATCTCTCCTGGCAACGCCCGTCAGTTATCAGAGCAATGTGCTGGGCTATCTGTATCTGGTTCACCCCACTCTCGAAAATATCTTCGATCGTGATATTCAGGGCGTTGTCGCATCGCTGGCGTCTTCTGCCGCGGTCGCACTGGAAAATTCAATGCTGGTCGAAGATCTGGAGCAGAGGGTGGCTGAACGAACACATGCGCTGGAGCAGATCAATCATGTCATGGAAGAAGAACTCCAGACCGCAGGCGTCATGCAGCAAGGTCTGATTCCTGACAAATGCCCTGAAATCGCGGGTGCTCATTTTGTTCATCTATGGACGCCGTGCCATCAAACCGGGGGTGACTGGATGGATTATCTGGTTGATCGCG
The DNA here is from genome assembly GCA_015232315.1 of SAR324 cluster bacterium. Classification (NCBI taxonomy): domain Bacteria; class Deltaproteobacteria; species SAR324 cluster bacterium. The sequence goes on from JADFZZ010000008.1 coordinate 55,398, forward strand.
CAGGACGACTGGTCATTGTTCAGGCTGATGTGACTGGGCATGGCGTTGGAGCCGCACTGGTCACTTCAGCATTTGCCGCCGCATTTCAGAATTTTCAGGAAAAATGGTTTTCTACCCATGCGGATCTGTTTGAGCCCTCTGATATTCTAACCGAGCTGAATTCAACCTGTTATCATGTGGGCCGTGGAGTCCGCCTGGCAACAGCCGCGGCGCTGTGCATTGATCTGAAACACTATGAACTGACCATTTCCCGTGCGTCACATAATCATCCAATGTTGCTCAGACCCTCCATGCCCAAAGGGTACAAAATGTTATTGACCGCCTCTGGACTGACACTGGGCAAGGAAGCAGAAGCCCAATACACGACAGAACGCATCGAACTGGAACCCGGAGATCGTCTTCTGGTTTATACCGATGGACTGCATGAGTCCACCAATGCGAGAGGCCGGGAATATGGAATAAAAAAAGTTGGACAGTTCCTGTCAGAATGCCATACTTCACGCAACGTTCATCAGGCTTTACAGGCACTGGTAGAGGATGTGGATCAATATCGTCAGGATGTTCCTTATGGGGATGATGTCACCCTGATTTTGGGCGAAATTGAATAAGGTATAAAAACACATTAAGGTGAAATCATTTGACTTCTAACCCTCCTTCCTCTCAAGCGTTCAATGCCCCGAATATCAAGGATTCCCAGCAACCAGAAACATTACCCTGTGCTTCGGCTACCCGGATTTATTGGCAGGACGCACCCATGAACAGGTTGAAGGCTTTCCTCCAGATTTATCGGTTTGGCTTATTTGTCGCAATCTTCCTATGCTTGCATGCCTCCTTGGGTTTTGCTCAGACGCCCCCTCAAACCGCCTCCAGGGACTCCCGAAAACTAGAGGAAACATTTGAATTCCCTCAGTTCAAGATCCGCACAAGTTCTTATTACCACAATCAGGATGGAGATTCCTTTGTGTATCAGAACGCGAAAATCGAATGGGAAGATATGGTGCTGGAAGGCGATGAAGTTCGGGTTAACCGAAAACAGGGAATGATCATCGCCACAGGCTTTGTGCACTTTACCGACAATGATGTCATTGCCACAGTGGACCGCTTTGAAATGGATCTCAAGACCCGTGAAGTGCTGATGTACAATGCGGTGGTCTATGATTTTAAAAACAGTGCTTACCTCACCGCTGAAAAAATCCGCAGAATCGATCGTAATTATTTTCAGGCCCTGAATTGTGGCATCACGACTTGTGATCCGGAGTCACCGGTCTGGAGAGTCACCAGTTCAGAAATTAATTATTACATGGAAAATTTTTCAGCGGCCTCCGGCGCCAAACTTTATATCCGTGATGTTCCAGTATTCTATTTCCCTTATGTATTTTGGCCGACAGTCACAAAACGCCAGAGTGGAATGCTGTCCCCGGGCTACAGTCTGATCTCCAGCAGTGACAAAGCTTACAAACTCGGGTATGTGGTGGATATGCCCTATTTCTGGGCCATCGACCAGGATCAGGATCTGACCACCACTTTTCAATGGATTGAACTTCGTGGAAAAGGTCTGCAACTGGAATACAACTATGCCTTTCGGGAGAATATGTTTGGCATGCTGCGTTATCGCAGAATTGATGAAGACCGGCTGAGTGTGGACGAAGACAGGCGCTTGACGCTGGATCTCCCACGCTTCAAGTATGAATTTTTTCATAACCAAACGGTGATCGACAACTCCACGCGGATGATTATTTCCACAACAGGATACAGTGACGGGCAGTATAAACGGGAATATGACCGCACAGACTCGTCCTTACGTGCCCGTGATACGACCTTATCTCTTACCCGGCAATATGAACAGGGAAATGCCTCGCTGGTGTTTAATCCTTATTCCCTGTTTGAGGCAGAATCCTGGGAAAACAGAAAGCTTCAGGATTCAGCTCTGCAACAATTGCCTCAATTTACCTTCAATGTGAGTGGCAATCCCTGGGATGAGCTGTCCCTGACACTTGAAACATCGGGCAGCACTACCCGTTATTACAGAGAAATCGGCAGGGGCGGTGTGCGTACAATTGCCACTCCGAAAATCAGGTATCAATTTCCGTTTTTTGAATATTTCAAAGCGAACCTGGGATATGGCAAGCGGTTTTCTTTTTATGATGTCGATCATCCACAGTCCTCATTTGCCATTGATATTGAAGTGCTGGACGCGGAAATCAATACAGCGCTGGAGCGTATATTTGAAGTGGATGAAGGCAATTACAGCCGTTTCAAACACATCATAACGCCCAGAATCATGTACACTCAGGTAGCGGATGTTCATCAGGAACAAAGCATTGCAGTCAGTTTTGACGGGGAGGATTCTGTCAAGTCACAGCAATTGATCACTTACCGTATTGAGAACGTGCTGTTGGCCAAAAAAAGACTGATCGAACGGGCCATCACCCTCAATGAATCCGGCTATCTTCAATTGCGAAAATTTAACCTGAAACCCCAGATGTTGCACCGCATCCGCCCCATGGTGGGACAGGAATTTTCCGCCGAAATTGAATTTCTGAATGAACTGGATCGTATTACTGACGGAGAACTCAGCGAGGCGCAAAAAGAAGAAATCCTGGCGGTTGCTCAGCGTGGAGTTTTAAGAAGTACCTTGCACAAAACCGGACGTGCCACCTATGAAAGTCCCAGTTGGGTTTTTGCGACATTCAGCCTGACTCAGCGCTATGATAAACTCAAGGACGATATTCATCAAACGTTTCGGGGGCCCGTTGAACTGAATTCCGAGACAGACCCCGGTGAACCATTGTTGCCCTTGATACTGGAATGGGGACTCAACCCGGGACCGGCGTTTTCATGGAATTTTATGTTGCGCTACCACCATCAGCTTTCCAGGATCATTGAATCCAAGGCTGATTTTCAAGTCAGCATTGATCGAAATACCTCCAATATCAATTTTCACAACAATGAAAGTACCTTCCGGACTCCTGATGGTTTTTTACATCAAAACACTTCCACTTTATCTTTCAATAATTCGTTTGCCGCCACCGATGAACTGAGCGTGGGGTTTTATGGGAAATTGAATCTGAGTGCGGATGATCGCAGTTTCGAACGCAGGCTTGTGGAGGATTCTTTTTCCACCACATATCGGTCCAATTGTTATGCACTGCAACTGAGTCTCAGGGAAAATGTGACTAAAGTTCAGGAGGAAGCTCCGGAAGGTGTGACACCAAAAGAACGGGAAGTCGTAGATCGCACTGTGTATTTTACTGTCACCTTTGGCCCCTCCGCTCTGCCAACAATACAGGCCAATGAAACGTATGTCCGTGAACATCCTCCCTTGTAAGCCTGCCATGAAACCTTTGAATCACACCTTAATACATCTGCTCCAGCTTGTCCTGTTTTTGAGCATTCTGCTTCCAGAACTCAGAGCGGAAACAGAATCGGCCACACCTGCGCAACCCGCACCCCCTCCCGGCATTGACATTCGAAGCCAGGAATCCAGAAAATATACCAGAGAACCTGATTTTCTCCATACGCACCTTGTTTCACGCTGGCGTGGAGGATATTTTGGAATTGGTTTGAGGCATCTCCAACTCCAGATCATGGATGACCTCGTCGAGGATAAAAATGTGGAATCCAATGGAGCGGCCTATAACATCGGCTTGCTCTGGGATGAAAGAATTTTTGAATATGCGCGGCATGTCTCGATTGTGGATCCCCGAAACGGTGTCGTTTTCAAAAACCGCTTTTTTGACCGGGTTGAAATCATCCAGAATAACTTCTGGTATATCTGGGCGCCACGAATTGCCACCTCATTATATTTTCATCTGGGAATGGGACTTCAGCTATCACAACTCCGTACTCTGGGTGACGGTATCTCTGAACTCTTTGAAGAAAATTCGCTGGTTGGTGGTGCGGGTTTTGCGTGGTTTCTAACAAACAGTCTGGTTGTACAATACCGTTTGAGTTATGGTTCCTATTCATCGGCACTTTCCGAACAGCAAAAAGAAATCTTTCTGAACAACTCCCTCATACAAACCTTGTATTGGGAATACTATTTTTCTCTCTGACACAAAAAATCCGCACGAATTCACCGAGGATCCTTCAGCGTAACGCTTGTTGATGTTGGCCGGCGATCAGGTCTTCAAACCAAAAAACTGAAAGGATTTCGCCCTGCGAAATTACACGTCAGTTCAACCCTGTGAGTTCTTTTTTATTGACAAATGACTCAGGGTCATTTACCGTTCAGGGTATCAACTGACCCCAAGTCATTTATCGGACAAAAGTATGAAGATTCAACATCGGGCTATTCAGGACGAACAAAAAATGGAGCGTCGTCAGGAGATTCTTTCTGCGGCACAGAAATTACTGGAAGACAATGGCCCCAATCTTCCAGCCGTACAGGACATAGCCACACAGGCTGGTATGGCTAAGGGGACGGTATATCTGTATTTCAAGACAAAGGAAGAAATATTTTTTTCATTGCTGGAAATACAAGTTCAAAAATGGCTGGACGAAATTGATAAAGTATTGGAGGGCGCACCCAATGAGGTCAGTGTGGATCAGGTTGTTTCCGTGCTGTATCAATATGTGTTGAACAGACCCTATGTGCTTCATCTGACCAATATATTTTATGGAGTCCTGCAACCAAAGATTTCCCCCAAAGCAGTTTCCCGTTATCAACGTAATATCGCAAAACGGGTCTACAAAGGTGGACGCTCCATTGAGCGTGTGTTTCCAACTCTGAAAAACGGACAAGGGTTTCATTTGCTACTCAGCAGTTATGCCTTGATGGTGGGGTTCTGGCAACTGGCTGAGCCTGTGTCTACGGCACTCCCCGCCGTTAAACTGGTCGGCATAGTGATTGATTTTAATTTTGAAAAAGATTTAAAAGAAGCACTGAGTCGCTTGTGGAAAGGGAGTTTAACCCCTTGATTTCACGCCAAACAATTAGGGATTAATATGAAGACATCTATGAAACAAGAACAGAAATATGATTATGACTATATCGTGATCGGCAGTGGTTTCGGTGGATCGGTTTCAGCATTGAGACTGGCTGAAAAAGGTTACAACGTGTTGGTGATTGAAAAAGGAAAATGGTACAAACCACTGGATTTCGCAAAAACCAACTGGGATCTGAAACGCTGGATGTGGATGCCGGCCGCCAGGTTTTATGGAATTTTCAAAATGAGCCTGTTTCAGCATGTTTCCATTCTTTCCGGGGTGGGCGTTGGCGGTGGTTCGCTGGTGTATGCCAATACGTTGCCTGTGCCAAAAGAGAAATTTTATAAAACCGGTGCCTGGGCTCATCTGGGGGACTGGGAAAAAGAATTAAAACCTTACTATGACCTGGCCTTGAAAATGCTGGGTGCCACGCCCAATCCGGAAATGCAGGTAGGCGATAAAGTTCTTGAGCGGATCGCGAAAGACATGGGGCGGGAAGCTCATTATGGCCCTACAAATGTTGCCGTATTTTTTGGAAAACCGGAGAAAACAGTGAAAGATCCCTATTTTGGTGGAGAAGGACCAGAACGGACAGGATGTAATTTTTGTGGCAGTTGCATGGTCGGTTGCCGGGTCGGCGCAAAAAACACCCTTGATAAAAATTATTTGTATCTGGCCCAGAAAAAAGGAGCCAAAATTCAGGCTGAAACGCAGGTGTATGATGTGGTGCCACTGGATGAAGCCGACGGATCCACTGGATACAAGGTTAAATGTGAAAACTCCATCAATTTATTAAAAAAGGATAAACAGGAATTCACCTGCAAAGGCGTTGTTTTTTCAGGTGGCGTTCTTGGAACCAATGAACTGCTACTGAAATTAAAAAAAACCTCCCTGCCACGCCTTTCTGAAAAGGTGGGACATGACATTCGTACCAATTCTGAAAGCCTGGTCACGGTCACCTCTACTGACAAAAACGCCACTTTTTCCAAAGGAGTGGCCATTGGTTCCATCCTGCATACCGATGATAACAGCCATGTCGAACCTGTCCGCTATGCTCCGGGCAATGGGTTCTGGCGGTTATTGCTCATCCCTATGGTTTATGAGAAAAATCCCTTGAAACGGTTTGGAAAACTGGGAATGGACTATCTTCGGCATCCGCTGAAAAATCTGAAAGTCATGTCTGTGAATGACTGGTCAAAACAAACACAGATCCTGCTGTTCATGCAGACCCTGGACAGCAAACTGAAGTTATCCCTGGCACCGTTTGGTCAGATGATGACTTCTCTGGTAGAAGGCCCCGCCCCGAGTTCCTTTATTCCCGAAGCGGAACAAATCGCGGGTAAATTTGCCAGTATTGTTAATGGAAAACCACAGGTCCTGTTCAACGAAACATTGTTGGGCATTCCCACGACCGCCCATATTTTGGGAGGAGCCATCAAGGGAAAAGACGCGGCAGAAGGTGTGGTTGATAAATATAACCGGGTCTTTGGTTATCAAAACATGATGGTTTGTGACGGTTCTATGGTTTCGGCCAATCCCGGAGTCAATCCATCCCTGACCATCACCGCCTTGTCGGAACATGCCATGAGTAAGATTCCGGCTAAATAACCAGATTTCTAATCTGGCGTAAATTCATGAATCGTACTGCTTATAAAATCAGTTCACGTATTCTAAACACAATCGAAAGTTCCCAATAGGAGAAATCATGATAAATCTTAAAGTTTTCAAAGATGAAACAACTCGTACTAAAGCGATCGAATGGGGTCTGGACAGATTAAAGCAATTATTCCCGGGCATTGATGTTGAAGAAAAACTGAAACAACCGCTGGGTGAATTGCTGGGACGTCCTTCAGTAAGAACCCCGAAACCACAGGCACCCGCAAAAGAAGTACCCAAACCAGCCACCAACAATATCCTGAATCTGGCCTCAATTCTTGACTCATCCGCCCGCGAGTTTCCCTTGCAGACCGCGCTTGTGCTGGGTGACAAAACCTTCAATTATGCCCAACTCAATGGTGCTGCCAATAAAATCGCAAACGGCTTGCTTCAGGCTGGAATCAAAAAAGGAGATCGAGTCGCGTTAACCTGCCCCAATCTTCCCTATTTTCCCATGGCGTATTACGGCATTTTGAAAGCCGGAGCAGTGGTGGTTCCCATCAATGTCCTGCTTAAAGACAAGGAAATTGAATATGTTTTAAAAGATTCTGAAGCCAAAGCCTATTTCTGCTTTTCCGGTACCCCTGAACTCCCGATGGGTGAATGGGGTTGGAAGGCCTTCAATAATGTCAAAACCTGTAACCATTTCATCTTGATGACTCCTGATCCTGCCGCAGCGTCACCTATTGAAGGTGCCACTACGTTGGGACAATTCATGAAAGATCCGTCACCTGTTGCGGAAACTGCTTCCACAGCGCCTCAAGACTCTGCTGTTATTCTTTACACATCAGGAACAACAGGAAATCCAAAGGGTGCCGAACTGAGTCATGTCAATCTCATGATGAATACCTTTGTCGCCAGAGATTTATTACAGACACCAAGAGGGGAAACACAATTGATTGTGTTACCAATGTTTCATTCCTTCGGACAGGTTGTCCAGATGAATACCGGAATCCTTTGCGCTCACAAACTGGTGCTGGTTCCAAGGTTTGAACCGGGAATGGTGCTGGAATTACTTGAAAAACAGGCAGTGAATATATTTTGTGGTGTTCCTACCATGTATTGGGCCTTGCTGAATCATCCACAGAAAGACGCAGTTCAGAAAGTCCGGGATGCCAAACACCTGCGGTTGTGTGCGTCAGGTGGCGCGGCGATTCCAGTGGAAATCATCAAGCAGTTTGAAGATTTTTTTGAGGTGCCCATTCTGGAAGGCTATGGTTTGTCAGAAACATCTCCAATTGCCACTTTCAATCACATGCATCACACACGCATTCCCGGTTCTGTCGGAACACCGGTCTGGGGCGTTGATGTCAAAATTGTGGATACTGAAGACAATGAAGTGCCCGCAGAAACGGTTGGAGAAATCGCGATTCGTGGGCACAATGTAATGAAAGGCTATCTCAATCGCCCCGAAGCCACTGCTGAAGTCATGAAAGGCGGCTGGTTTCATTCTGGGGATCTCGGAAAAAAAGACAAGGAAGGACATATTTATATTGTAGACCGCGTGAAAGACATGATCATTCGTGGTGGTTTCAATGTATATCCCCGTGAAATTGAGGAAGTCCTGATGACCAACCCGGGAATTTCACTGACTGCGGTGATTGGTGTGCCTGATCCTAAAATGGGTGAGGAGATCAAGGCCTTTATAGTCCTGAAAGAGGGTGCAAAATTGACTCCTAAAGAGATCATTGCATGGTCCAAGGAAAGCATGGCAGATTATAAATATCCCCGAATTGTGGAAATCTGCAAAACGCTGCCGATGACCGCCACAGGCAAGATTCTTAAAAAAGAATTGAAAACTCAATAACACCAACCAGATATCTGACAGGAATTCACATGACACAGAATTACAGAATTTCCAAAGACAGCAGCCAGATTCGTCTTCTGCTGTACAAAGAAGCAACACTCTTGTCGCCCTTGGCCCATAACCATGTGATGGTGATTACAGACCTTGACGGCATGATTCGTTATGATGCGCAAAATATTGGCAAATCCGGACTCAGTGTCACCATTCCTGTCTCAACATTTAATGTGGATTCAGAACAGTTCCGGCGCGAAGAAGGGCCAGATTTTGCCAGCAAAATTTCTGATCGGGATATAAAAAAAACGACGGAAATCATGCTGGATAAAGATATTCTTTACGCTAGAAAATTTCCGACCATGTCTCTGGATTCCCTGTCAGTATCCGGCCAACTTCCCCAACTTTCTGTCAAAACCAGTATTTGCATCAAGGGCAATGTCTGTGAAGTGATGTTGCCGGTCCATGTTGACATAGAAGCAAACCAGATGAAAATCGCTGGTGAGATCATGTTGAAGCAGACTGATTTCAAAATAAAACCCGTCAGTGTTTTGCTGGGAAGCATCAAGGTGCAGAATGAGTTTCAGGTAAAATTTAATATCGTTGCTGAGTTGGAATAAGACATCATCGTGGCACAGAAGTTATTGTTGGCGAGATCCATCAATCCTTCTGTGCGGCAATGACAAATGTGACTTCATTCCCCTTGTCATTATAACTCAATGATTTGCAATATATTTTTGACAGAATCAGTCCTCTTCCGTTTTCCCACAAAATTGCGTCCTCAGAGAATGCATCAGGAATCTGACGCCAGTCGAAACCGTTGCCTTCATCTGTAATGGTGAAGGTTGCTTCCATGGGGGTATATTCTAATCTAATGTGCACCTGTCGTTCAAGATACTGAGGATTTTGGGTTCTTTCTTTCACTAGCTTATCCCAGTTGCCTTCTGTTTGTGCTAATCGTTTTTCTTCTCCATTTATTTCCCAGTTACCATGTTCAATGGCGTTGGCTAGCAATTCATAAAATACCGTCTGGATGGATACGACCTGAGAGATGTAGTGTGAATTATAGAAATATTGTAATAGACACTGGCTGGTACTTGCCATCAAAGTGATATCACTCTGAAGATGCATTTCACAGCACAGATAATCCAGATTTTCATAATTGATACGAAGTGCTTTTTGTTCATGGATAAATCCGAATACTGAACGGAGTGTGTCTTCAATGACAGACAGGCTGGATGGTTTTCTGAAAAAAGTGGTTGCCCCACCACGCAGCGCTTCCAGAATGATACTTTCATCTCCATGAGCACTGGTCACAATGACCGGGATTCCTTTATTCTTGATACGTATTTTTTTTAACAATGTAAGGCCATCCATCACAGGCATTTTGACATCGGTAATCACCATATCCACAGCCTGATTTTCCATTAACTGGAGAGCAACTTTTCCGTTTTCCGCTTCGAGTATTTTCACAGGATAAGGACTGAGTGAATGTATCACACGGGATAACGTTTTGCAGATATTTGGTTCATCATCCACAATCAATGCGGTAATGATAAAAGACATGGAGAGCTCGCTATTTTATGTTGATGGCAGACTGATTTCGAAAGTGGTTCCTTGTTTTGGTTTGCTTTTGACAGTAATTTCACCGTGATGATGCTGGATAATATTATAGCTGATAGATAGTCCCAAACCGGTTCCTGTGCCAGCATCTTTGGTAGTAAAAAAAGGATCAAATATATGCTTTAGAATCTTTTCCGGAATGCCATGGCCATCGTCTGTTACGCTGATCAATACAGTTCCATGATTATTTGTTTTTTGCTTGAATTCAGTACTGATGGTTAGTTTCCCATGACCATTAGGCATTATTGCGTCATGGGCATTTGTGAAAAGATTGACAAATACCTGTTCTAACTGGTGACGATCCCCAGTGATTTGATGTGCTGGTTCCGCATAACTTTTTTCGAATTCAATATTTGCCAGACGAAACTGTTCTTTGAGCAAGATAAAACTCGAATCAATCACTTCCTCCACATACAGCGACTCAAAATGAGTTTCCTGTTTCCTTGAAAAATTACGCAAATGATTGATGATTTTCATCATTCGGTGAATCCCTTCAATGGTGAGTTGTAGCGTTTCATACGCCGTTTGCTGATTCAACTCAGTCCCATTGCGAAGTTCCAGTTCCACATTGGTCAGGATATACGAAAGAGGTTGATTCAGTTCATGAACAATCCCGGAGGCAAGCTCTCCAATGGAGGCCAGTTTTGCAGATTGAATCAACTGACTTTGAGCCTGCGTGAGTTCCTGATGTGCCAGCAAAAGTTTTTCATGGGATTGTTTCAACTCACGTTCGGTTTTTTGTTTTTCAATAATATCATGTTGCAGAATTTCGTTGTTTTTTTGAAGTTCTTCTTTGATTTTAGTGAGTTCCGCATTGGCCTCTTCAAAGTGTTTGGCCTTATGGGTCGTGATGGCCAGTTTTTCGGTAAGAATCATGGCAAAAACACGAAACAGCACATTTTTCAGGGGATCATCTGAAACCTGTGCATATTCACCAATGTCTTTGGCGCTAATGGAAAATAAATCTGTTGCGACCTCAGTTATCACTGTTGCTGCACAGGGTTTATGGCTGATGATGCTCATTTCTCCAAACACATCTCCCATGCGTTTCAGACTGAGAATATATTCATTGCTGGCGTAAACACCTACGCCACCCCGAATTAAGAAGTAGACATTGGAATTGACTTCACCTTCTTTCAAAATCACATCTCCTGGAGGATGTTTGGTAATTCGGGAGATGTTCGCAAGTTTTTGAAGAATGGGTCCCGGCAGAGGATTGAACAATCTGGAACTGCTTAAATATTCCGCGATTTCAATATTGTCCTCAAACAACTGTTCATCAAAATCAGACATAAAATTCCACCAATTCAAGAGTTACATATTCAGTAGTCTTTAATAGTTTTTTTTAATGAGGTCAATTTTTTATCAGATATTGTTTTATTTTGCGTCTCCCTGAAATTGCTGGCATCCTTATAAAAAATTTGGAGATTCTCTACATCCCAGTGTGATCGACACATCATTTTCCTGCCTTTTTGTTTCAGTTTATGCTCTGGCTTCCTCTCACATTGCTGACCGCACTCTGTGTTTCTCTGATGCAGGTATTTCAGAAACAGTTGCTGCATCAGGATCTGGATGAAATTCTGCTATTGTGGTGTGTGAATCTTGCGGCATGGCCGTTTATGTTGATGTCCTTGTTTTGGTTTGGCGTTCCGGGATGGAACATGGAAGCAACAGGAATACTGATGATTTCAGGCGTAATGAATCTGCTGGCAACTTTTTTATCACTCAAGGCTCTCAAGCTTTCGGATATTTCCCTGACAATCCCAATGCTGTCATTCACTCCAGCATTGATGCTGCTCACGTCCCCCCTGCTATTGGGTGAATTCCCACGCCCTCTGGGAATTGCAGGAATTGGTCTGATTGTTACAGGCTCCTATGTTCTTCATCTGAAAAACTGGTCCGATGGTTATCTTGCGCCAATCACTGCTGTATTTCATGAAAAAGGCACACGATTGATGTTGCTGGTCGCACTGATTCTTAGCGTTCTGGCGAACATTGACAAAATCGGTGTCCAACGAACATCAACCATCTCATGGGGTGTCGCGGTCAATACGTTTCTGGTGATTGCGCTCACACTGCTGGTGGTGCGAAAAAAAAAGTTTTCAACAGCGCTGATTCACTGGAAAAAATTGACGACCATTGGGTTGTTGTATGTGATTGCCTCATTTTCCGGTTTGATTGCCATTCAATTGACACTGGCCTCGTATATGATTGCGGTCAAACGCACAAGCATCCTCATGAGTGTCTTCTGGGGCTATCTTTTTTTCAATGAACCCCAAATCAAAAAAAGGTTTATAGCCGCAGTCATTATGGTTTCCGGCATCATCCTGATCGCTTTTCAGAGTCAGCGATAGCTCAAATTGAAAGCCAAATCATTGTTGCGCTTTTTGAGTTGAACAGGAACGTTTAGAAGGACGTTGGGCGTGAACGGTAGATGTCGTCCATGATCTGTTTCAGTGGGGGGAGTTCAAGAGCACTTTCGGCGGATTTCATAAATTCAGTCAGATCATTTCCTTCCAGCCATTCATAAACACAGGCCTGCAATCCCATTTCAAGACGGTCAATCTGCCTGATAAATTCTGCTTCAGGTGATTTACCTGACTCATATTCCTCCCACAACAGAATATATTTCTGTCCATTCGGAAGTTTTTCAAAGGTTTTTTTAATTGAAGCCAGTTCCAGTTGATATTTTTCAGATGAGAGAATTCCATCCACAGGAGTGATATCTCCTGCATGAATTTCACCCAGGTCATGAATCAATGCCAATGTGAGAACTTTTTCCAGATTGAGCGGAGTGGGGGACTGAGATGCCAGCAATAGTGCGATCAATGCAAGGCCAAAGGAATGTTCGGCAACGCTCTCACAGACTTCTTTCGGGATACCACGTTTGAGCCATCCCTGACGATAAAGCAGTTTGAGGCGGTTGATTTCAAAATAAAACTGAAGCCAGACTGAATCGTGTTGATGCGAATCCGGCTTTATATCGCTCTTGATCTGCATGGTTGTCATGCAGTGTCATTAGAGGCTTCTGCTTTTGGAGAATTGTTCAATCCAATCCTGAATTTAAATCGAAAAATCCCTATGGCAATTTCATCGCCATCTCTGAGGAAACGATGCTCAACACGGCGATTGTTGACTAGGGTTCCTTCCTGACTATGGCTTAGATTCTGAATTTTGTATTGGCCACCAATCCGGACTATTTTTGCATGTTTCAACGAGACGTCATTTCCTTTCAGGACCAGATCATTCATGTCAGAAGAACCAATAAAAATAACACTGCGGATGAGAAAATATTCATGCCGGTTGTTTTCACTGACAAGGGTAGGAATTCCTTTGCGTATGGGCCCCCTTGCCTTGCTTCGATACACAGGTAACGAAACTTCAACCGGTGCTTCTTCCGTGGATGTCATGGGAGAAACCGGATTTCGAAACAGCAGTGTCATCTCTCCAATATCCAGAATATCACCATCTTGAAGCAAGGTTCGATGAATTCTGCGTCTATTGATCAGCAAAGCATTCTTGTAATTTTTGTCTTCCAGCAAAAAGGTATTCTGCTGAGGAGACAGGTTGACTTTATTCAGATTTGCCGAAAGTCTTAAATTTGTCCGGGTATTGATTTCTGTAAGAAAATCCAGGGTATAAAGTTTCTGTTCCAGAGGAATCAGTTGATCATGTTCACCCGGTGTTAAAATTTGAAAGGTTGGTTGAAGATAATGATTCAGCTTGGATTGAACAATCCTGGTTCTGACAAAAACGCCCACAAACAAAAGCACCAGACCACTCAGGCTGATCACGATGGAAACAGGTGTCGGCGAAACCGGCCAGACCGGCGTTGCGTTCACTCTGGACTTCATCGAATAAATCTGTTCCTTGTGTTTGAGAATGATTTCCAGATCATGAGATTTGTTTCCAAGAAACCCGAGATGATACGACAGCACATATTCCCCTCTCAGTTTATTGATAATTTTATCCATCACGACTGGTAATTCGGAAATGGAGTTTATCGAAACAAACTGACCATTGGTGCTTTGACTCCAATTAAACAGCCATCCGTTTGCGGCATTTTCACCAAGAACAACATACAACGGAGTGATGTTATTGTCCTTTAGCAGGTCTCGCGATTTCTCCCACTGATTCATGAATTCCGGAGTCGGTGGATCTATATCTTCTGAAATGACAATCAACCATTGTCGACGATTGACTGCATGGGGAAAGGAAGGAATATTACTGAGCAGAAAGTCAATGAAAGACTCTCGTCGGGAGACCCCATAAGTTTTTTTTTGGAACTGGACATATAATTCTCCCCGGTCTTCATAAAAAGACGAGGGACCTGATTCAGCGCCATTGAAATTCAGGAGAAGTTTATCACCACTCAATTTTTTGGAAATGAGTAATCTGCTGGCTGAGTTAATAACCTGTCCCGTCGTATCATCACTCAGGTCCAGATTGATCAGGAGCGCCGTGTTGAGGTCAAATAACTGTTTGCGATAAACCATTTGACGAAAAGGAGCAAAGGTCCCGTTGATTTTTAAGGCGACACTCTCCTCATTAACCCCTTCCAAGGCCACACCCGTGTCATCGACAGCCTCCATAAACACATGGTGGAGACCTCCCGCATAACCATTGATCGAATCAACCGCAACAATTTGCGGTGTGGAAAAAAATGAAGAATCTGCGAATGTCCAGGGGACAACTCCGCAGACCAGGACGAGACCCAAAGCCACCCGTCCAATGGCCCGATTTAAAGAATCCATCATTATAACTCACAAAACTGCAGTAACGCTGTTCCAATTTTAACGATGTCTCCTCTTTTCATGGATTGCTGATTGACCAAACGATAATTGATAAGAACCTGTCCCCCGGTTTGAGCATTCTGAAGAATACATTGTTGTCCCTGTTTGATGATGCGTGAATGTTGTGAGCAAACCTCTGAATAGCCTGTCAGCACAATATCATTCGCATAATCATAACCAATTGAAAATTGATCTTTGTCCAGAAAAAACGCCACACCTTCCTGTTCTCCGTTGAGTACTTTCAAATACGCATTTGATAACAAGATCTCTACAATCGCCATAAAAAAAGGAACACATATCCCAATGACGACAATACCCAAAAAACTGCTAAGGTTTTCCAAAGGAATCAGGAGAAACCCTTCCAGAAAAATTCCGCCAAACAATCCACCCAATGCACCATTAAGCGTTTGCAAGAAGAAACGCCGGGTTAATGGACGTGAATAACCTGTAAATGAAGCGATACCAGTCGCCCACAGAGTCCAGGCAATCACGCGGACCACTGACGCAGAAACATAAAAAGCAAGGAGACTCTGAGCACATGTAAATGCGATCAGGGCAATCACTAGCCCCAGTATGCTTCCCAACAAAAGTTTGCGTCGGGCCAAAGACCAGTTCTGATTAAGAAACGCGTCTTTGGCATAGATAAAAGCGCCTAATCCGGCACCTGTAAAAATTCCCTGATACACAAATAAATCCAGAAATGGAAGAGGGTAGTCCAAATAGATATAGGCCAGCAATTGAAACAACAACCACCCGCAAATACCTGCTGTAGTGCCAATCAGGATTGTAGTCAAAATTCTTTGTGTCCGCATAAATCAATTTCAGGCGTTTCAGTTTCAACTCACAGTTTTTATCACAAAAACTGGAGCAAAATATCTTTTCAACAATTGTTGTCAGGCATCAGAAGATTAAAAAATACTCAACCATCGGATTTGATACTGCATTCAATGGTAACAACAATTCACAGAAAAAGAGCAGGATGTGATATTCATGTTGTGGCATCAACCACACATGAACCCAATGATTCAACTCCTGCCTGTATTGCGGGTTAACAAAACAGGATTCGCCGTTCTGTCAGGATAAATGCTGTTTGCAATATCGGGAGGATCTCAGGAGGGAATCCTTTGGAGCTGTGGAAAGAAAGATCGTCCTTCTCCATCTTTCCACAACAGGCAGTAGGTAAAAAATACTGCCCAAAACCACAAGTTATTTATAAAATGCTCAACTAGAAAGTTGGTTGCGCAACAACTTTCTAACGTAAGCCGGAATATCAAGATTATTCAGCAGTTTATGTGGATCCTGATTCTTCACAAAGGAGGGAATATCCCGTTCAAGTCCATATCCTCGGGTTGTAACAGGTTTCCACTGAGGAGCTTTTTCTTTGGAAGTCGCACTTTCCGGGACTTCTTTTTGAGACATTTGATAATGATCTGACATTGGTTCAGACTCAGAATCAACTGAATAAAATTTTTCTTCCGGAACGTCCGGGGCAACTGTTCTTTTTGTTTGATTCAGTTCAACTTTTTTATTCTGCTCTGTTGTTGATTTGGCAACGCCTGATTCTTGTGCCAGTTGACGCCCAATCTCACGAACAGTTGTCAATTTAACAGTATGAGTAGACATATCTTCTGGTTGAGGGCCATCTTCTTCATCCTTGACCATCATTACTGGAGGCTCAATTATTTTTTGTTCAGACTGCATGCCGGTTTGGATTGTTTTCTGCTGAACATTTGCAGTCAACTGAGGTGAGAACCCTTCTCGAGGAGATAATGTTGAATTCAAAGCCTCAGTGTTTTTTCCCAAAGGCGAAATAGCTGGTTGTTCTTTTTTTATTTGTTCCAGGGGCTGAAGCAAAGGATTTTTCAGCGTATTCATCACTGTGTCAGTTCTCGATAGCGAACCTTTTGCCTGAGTATCTGTCATTGGACCAGGCTGAATGGCTGATTTTGACGCGAATGACATTTCCTGTGATGGCACGCTTTGATGGCGTGCCGTTGAAACGGCTGGTGACCAGGATGAACCTCCGGGCAAGTTTACAGCAACTTTTTCTTTTACAGAAACATGAGGGGTCGCCGCAATATCCACAGGGCTATCCGGAAAACCGGTCGCAATAACAGTGATCATGATCTGATCCGAAAGATCAGGATTGATAGATGTTCCCCAGATAATTTCAGCATCTTCATGAGCTTGCTGTTGAATAAAAGAAGTCGCCTCATTGATTTCATGCAGAGAAAGATTTTCATTCCCTACCACATTGATGAGAATCCCTTGGGCACCTGTGATTTTACAGTGACTGAGCAGTGGGCTATGAATGGCTTTCTCAGCCGCTTTTTTCGCGCGATTTTCACCAGACGCAATGCCTGTTCCCATCACAGCTTTGCCTTTATTTTCCATAACCGTTCGAACATCAGCAAAATCCAGATTTACCACACCATTAGAGGTGATCAAATCTGAAATCCCCTGAATTCCCTGACGCAACACATCATCGGCCAGCCGGAAAGCTTCTTCCATGGAAGTTCGGTTGGTGATCATTCCCAAGAGGTTATCGTTAGGGATTACAATGAGTGTATCCACATACTTCTTCAATTCCTCAATTCCCTGTTCTGCGTTTTTTCTACGCTGAGGGCCTTCAAATTTAAAAGGCATTGTCACCACCCCAACGGTGAGTGCTTTCATTTCCCGTGCGATTTGTGCAACAACTGGAGCGGCCCCTGTTCCTGTTCCGCCACCCATTCCGGCTGTTACGAAGATCATATCCGCGCCTTCAGCATATTCTCTGATCTGGCCCATGCTTTCTTCTGCCGCTTTGTGACCTACGGCAGGTTTCGCACCGGCACCTAAGCCACTGGTACTGCCAGCCCCCAGTTGTAATTTAAAGTTCGCCTTTGATTTTTTCAGATCCTGCAGATCTGTATTAGCCGCTATAAAGTGCACTCCTGCGACTTTTGAATCAACCATGCGATTCACTGCGTTGCCGCCACCGCCACCGACGCCAAAGACCTTAATGACCGGGTCATCATTTTCAATTACTGGTTTCATATTTGCGAATCCAACCATAATCCCCTTTGTTATATTAAAGTTTCTTATTCTTTGATTGTTGAGAAAAAATTTGTTGATTATGTAACAAACTGTCTTTGTTTTATGCTGATATTCAAAAATAAATTGAAAATTTTTATCTAAAAGAATTCATGCAACCAGTCTTTCATTCTCCGGGAAACTTTATGAAACAAATTTGATTCATCACCGGAAAAACGTAATTTGCTCTGACTGTTCAGGCCATAACGCACAAGTCCCACGCTTGTGGCGTATTTGGGCGAGTAGATCAATTCCTGCAACTTGCCGATATGTTCAGGGAATCCAACACGAACCGGAAGATTCAGCACATCAGAGGCCAACTCATCCGCACCAGTCATGATGCAGGTACCACCAGTAATAACCACACCGGAAGCCATGACGCTTCTGTATTGTGATTTTTCTATTTCCTGGGCGATGAACTCAAAAATTTCCCTGAACCGATCTTCAATGATTTCTGCCAGAACAATTTTAGGAATAGTTCGGTTTTTTCTTCCACCGACCCCTGGCACTTCAATGAGTTCTTCGGGGGTCACCATGGATGTCATTGCGACACCATATTTATGTTTGAGTTCTTCAGCTTCAGCCAGAGGAGTTTTCAAACCAATGGCAATATCATGCGTGAGATGATTTCCACCCAATGCCAGAACAGCCGTATGAACAATGCTTCCCTCGGAATAAATTGTGATATCCGTAGTTCCTCCACCAATATCCACCAGAACCACGCCCACTTCCTGTTCATCAGAACTCAGGACGGCCTGACTTGATGCCAGTGGTTCCAGCACAATATCTTCAACATCTAGTCCTGCCTGGTTACAGCATTTGATAATATTCTGGGCTGAGGTCACAGAGCCTGTGACAATATGAACATTCACTTCCAGACGGGTTCCGGACATATTGAGCGGATTCTGCACTCCATCCTGATCGTCTACAATGAATTCCTGGGGGAGAATATGAAGAACTTCCCGATCATTGGGAATAAGGATCTGGGCGGCATCAATGACGCGCCGAATGTCTTCTTCGGTAATGGTCCGGTTATGATGGACGGTGACCATTCCATGGCTGTTTCGTCCTTTAATATGATGACCGGCAATTCCAGCATAAACGGAGGTTATTTGTTGTCCACACATCAACTCACATTCTTCCACAGCCTTTTTAATGGCCTGGACCGTTTTTTCAATGTTAACAACCACCCCTTTGCGCAAACCTTCGGATTTTGCGGTTCCAACGCCTATAACATTAAGGATATCCTTACTGTCAAGTTCAGCAGCAATGGCACAAATCTTTGTAGTTCCAATGTCCAGACCTACAACGATATTATTATTATTTTTACGTGATGGCATCCATGCTCCTCACAAAAAATATGGAAAAAAACAAACCTTAATAGGCCTATAGCATAAGAAGCTTTGATATAACAAGAAATTTTCTCAAAAATCATTGGTTTATTAACAAATTGCAAGTTGCATTTTTAAAGTGAATGGAATTTTGATATTCAAATCATCTTTGATAAGAACAAACACCCCCATCAATACGCTGGGTTTCACCTTGAGCACAGGGTGCTTTTCTGAGATCTGAGCGGCCACAATAGTATTCTCCATCAGGCAGTTTGGCCTGCATGGCAGGAATAGCGACTTGTTCCTTGCCGGGGCGAAAGGGCGTAATCTTTCCACCCTTGACAAAAAAACGGCGGGTACCACGCTGGACCACCTGCTTACACAAATGGATAACTTCATCGTTTTGTTCCGTCGGATACTGAAAGGCTACATCCGCTGCGCAACTGCTACAGAACAGTAGTATTGCCATGAGTAAGTTCAAAGCTGAATAATGGCTCATCTCCTGATTTTTTTCAAAATGTAACGGTCTTTCAATAAAACATTTTCTGTACTTCTTTCAGTGCCAACGATGTACAGACCATGATCACACGGTCGCCACTTTCGATTTGAGTGTCACTGGTCGCCAGATGCCACCGATCATTCCGGATAATACCACCCACCAGAACACCTTGCTCACCGAATGAAGAAAATTTACTGACGGGTTTTTTGGTAATGGCGGACTTGGCGGATGCTTCCAGTTCAACCACTTCCACATCCACACCATGAAGATGTGCCACTGATAAAAACTCACTGCGTCTGATGAATTTAAGAATTTCGTTGGCCGCTGAAATTTTGGCACTCAACGCGACATCCAGACCAATCGTTGCTGCCAGCACCAGATAGTCTTCCTTGTTCACCAGTGCGATGGTTTTACCCTGTGTGCCGCGAGGATCACGATTCTGTTTATTCATTAAATGCTTTGCCAAAAGACAGCTTACGATATTGGTTTCATTTTCACCGGTTGTCGCAATGAAGGATTCCATATCAAGCAGTCCTGCCATGATCAGTACATTGGCATCAGTTCCATCACCATTCAGAATTTGTGTGTTTTTCAACTCAGAGGCCAACAATTCTGCGCGATCCGCGTCTTTTTCGATAATTTTGATATCCACATTTTTTTGTAACAACTCCGCAACACGCCTTCCGACCATTCCACCACCAAGAATCATCATCCGATAGATATGACGCTGTTCAATGCCCATTTGGGACATGAATCTGGGCAGATTTTCTCCGTTGACCAGTATAAATACCTGATCATTGGGTAAGACCGTGTAGTCCGGAGGTGGAATCAACGATGTTATACCTCTTGCTATCACAATGATACGAAATGGCAGATCGGCATTTGATTTTTGAATTTCATCAATGGATTTGTGGATCAGTGGTGAGCCATCCCTGACTTTTAAGGCAAACACCTTGATTTGTCCATCGCCAATATCAATCACATCATTCCCCGCGGTACGCCGGATCAATCCTGAAATCTCCTGGGCAACAAGTTCTTCAGGGTGAATCATTAAATCCAGTTTCAAATCCTGTGTTGATAATAGAGAGTCTTTTTCACCAAAATCAAGGGACCGGACTCTGGCAATTTTCTTTGAAATACCAAAACGTTCAGCAATCAGTGAAGAAATCATGTTCAGCGAATCATTATCAGTCGCGGCAATGATCAGGTCCATTTTTTCTGCACGAGCCGCTTTCCAACATCCCAGATCCAGAGCGCTACCATGAATAATTCTCGCGTCAAGACTGTCACTGGCAGAGCGGATCAACGCCTGACTTTGCTCAATCGCAGTCACAGAATAGCCTTCATGAACCAGGCGTCTGGCGACATGCAAGCCGACACCACCTAACCCCAGTACCAATATATTTTTAATTGCGCTCATAGTTCCATTTTGTCAGTAAGTTCAACCATAACCCTGTCTTTTTCGCTATTTATATAGGGAACGGAACAGAGTCCAGAATTTCCAGCATCACAGGCTCTCCGTGCTCCTGTCTGGAAAATATTAACCGATGCTGATTGGCTGGAATGAAAGAATTTCTGATATCATCCGGTATGACATAGTCCCGCTGGAAGCATAGTGCCAATGCTTTGCACAACCGCATCCACATCAAGGCACCGCGTAAACTGATTCCCATCCTGATTTTTGAATGCGAGCGGGTGAGTTCTATCAATTGATGCATGTAGGTCACCAGTTCGTCAGACACAGAAACTTCATCCACACAAGGTCTAAGTCTCATCACATCCAGCGGTTGTATCGCATGCTCATGCTCCGGGATATCCCCGGCATGAAAGCTTGCTTTACGGAGGAGGTGTTTTTCCACCTTTGCAGGCGGATAGCCTAAAGACAATCTGACCAGAAAACGATCAAGTTGAGATTCAGGAAGAGGGTACGTTCCCGCGAAACTGACCGGATTTTGAGTTGCGATGATAATGAATGGCTGAGGAAGAGGATGGCGATGATTGCCTATATCCACAAAATCATCCGTCATGGCCTGTAGCAGAGCGGACTGTGTTTTGGGAGAGGCACGGTTTAATTCATCGGCCAGAATCAATTGACGAAAAATAGGTCCTGGCTGAAATTCAAACGATCCGGAATTTTTATGATAAATTTCTACACCCAGGATATCAGATGGCATCAAATCTGATGTGAACTGGATACGTTGGAACTGAAGTCCCAGGACCTGACTGAGCATGTAGGCAAAAGTCGTTTTACCAACACCGGGGATGTCTTCCAGCAGCACATGACCTCCGGCCAGAATAGACGCCACCGAATACCGGATCACAGGTGACGGACGTCCGAACCATGTTTCCAGTTGCAACTGGATTGTCTGAAGGCTCTGGAATGAGGCCGATGGAACAGGCATATCAGATCATCATTTCATATTGGGAAACCCTCGGGGAATGATGGACAGGGTTTTTCGATGAAATATCCGCATCATACCAGGAACCGGCCATCGGAACACTTGACAACCCATAATATTCATCAGGATCGTGATGGGGAGAACTCAAGCATTGAGAAATCGCGCTGGCGATCCATTTCTCGATTTTGAGCACAATGGTTTTTTTGCGTAACCGTCCCTGATCATCCCGGTTGAGAATATTTGGAATCGTGTTGGTGGTAATAAACTGGGTGAGTTTGGGATTGTTCAGATTTTCACGTCCTTCAGGCGAAATATAGGTATGAGTGCAGTAAAAAAAGATATTGGCAGGCCTTGATTTGGGATTGTCGCTCAACAGATTGATATTGGCCGCAATAGTCCCACCAGTTCGAACCATGTCATCCAGAATAAACACATCCCTGTCTTTCAGCAATTCCACATCATCAGCAATATTTAATTCCACTTCGCGCTGACCATGACGTGTTTTTTCAATAGTCACCTGCACTGAATTTTTCAGGCCTGTGTATTCTCTGACTTTCTTTACAAAGTCTTCAGCTCCACGGTCTGGTGCTACAAAACCAACATGTTCGCCAAAATTTCCGAGTCGAACCAATCCGGAGCGCAAAATATAATTAGCTACAAGCGCGGCAATATCCAGATTGATAAAACATCGTTGTGCGGGGTTGTTGGCGTTCCCTATGGTTTTTTCATAAATATGCCGCATTACCGCTGGTTTATGATTGTGGACGGTCATGACCAGATCCACCCCTGAGGTTTTCAGCAAATGGGCATATAATTCCGCGGAACAGGGTTGGCCGGTAAATTTTTTTCTGGACTCAAAATCAATGACCTGTGGATGATCCAGGGTGCGGGGCCCTCTGTCCTGTGCGGAATAAAACAAATCAGGTTCAACCAGTGCGACAAATTCAGCACCGTTTTCTTTGGCGGCATTGGCGATCAGACAATTGCGCATTGCCAGTTCATCACGACTGTAATGTGGCGAGGCGGTCGAGATGATATACACAGAAGTACCTCTCAGCCCATAACCCAGATTTTCTTCAGTGACGCCATCCAGAAGAAATCGTGGACAAAATTCCTTGTTGGCGAAAGTTTTGAGTGAGATCAGATCTGAAATATCAATGAACTGTCCCTGGCTGTGCGCAATACCTAAGGCGAATGAAGCGTCACTCACATTTGACACGAGAATTTGTTTATGCATAGGGTCCATTATGTTTTATTATCGGTGAAGAATTGGGGGCGTGATAATTTTTCTGCCTTCCACTTTCAATTCCTTATTGGCGATCCAGTGGATTGCCTGAGGTAGAATCTGATGCTCCTGTACCTGAATTCGCGCTTGCAGACTATCTTCTGTGTCATCAGAAAGCACAGGCACTGCGGCCTGAATGATCACAGGTCCGGTGTCAACCCCATCATCCACAAAAAATACCGAACAACCAGTGATTTTGACACCATATTCCAAGGCCTGTTTTGCCGCATGTACCCCAGGGAAAGACGGAACAAGTGCGGGATGTGTGTTGATGATTTTCATTTTCCATTGTGTCACAAACCATGGAGAAACCAGGCGCATGAAACCCGCAAGCACAATCAACTCCACACCATGGGCAACCAACACTTCATGCATGGCCTGATCAAATTTTTCACGGGATTCATATTGTTTGTGTGAAATATAAAAAGACGGGATGCCATGATTTTTTGCGCGTTCCAGGGCATAGGCGGATTCCTTGTTGGAAATCACCACCTCAATGGATATGGGGAGATTCCCTTTTTCCTGAGCGTTGATGATGGCTTGCAGATTCGTACCGCTACCTGAAACAAGAACTCCTACAGGAAAAGGTTTCATAACGTCTCCAACCCTGCGTCTTGATGTGCTTGCGCTACTTTCTGAGCCATTTCCAGACGGTATAATTTCATCCTGGCACGCAGGTCTGTATAGCGAATGGACAACATCTGAATGGCGCTCAACGCCGCATTGACGGAGCCATTGATTGCCATGGTGGAAACTGGAATGCCTGGAGGCATCTGGGCAATGGCCAGCAATGCGTCCATTCCCTGTAAGGATGAAAGGATCGGAACTCCGATCACCGGTCTGGTTGTTTCGGAGGCGGCAACACCAGGAAGATGCGCAGCCATGCCTGCCATGGCGATAAATACCTCCACTCCGGCTACTTCCGCTTTGTGCATAAATTCACGGGTTCTTTCCGGTGTACGGTGCGCGGAAGTCACACACAGGGAATATCCTACACCAAACTGGTCCAGCACAGCCGTGGCTTTTTTCGCTATTTCAAGATCGCTTTGACTGCCAATCATAATAGCCACACTTTTTGTCGCACGTCCGTCTTTGAAATGACACAGGCCTTTGAGTCCAATATCTCTCCGATAAACCATGCCATCCCAGTGTATGTTTCGTATCCTGTCATAGGCGGCGGCTACCGCGTTTTCGAGTGTATTGCCCATGCCGGTAACGCCGACAACACGCCCGCCATTGGTGCGATAGACAGGGCCATCCTTGACAGTGCCCGCATGAAACACCATCACATTTTCGGTATTGTCATCCAGTCCGGTGATGATTTTACCTTTGGGATAATTTTCAGGATATCCTTCCGATGCCAGGACAACACATGCTGTTGGCCGTGAATCCCACTCAGCCTGCGTTGTGGATAAATCGCCTCTGGCAGACGCCCTCAACAACGGAAATAAATCGCTCTTGAGGCGCATCATCAACGGTTGACATTCAGGATCGCCAAATCTGCAATTGTATTCAATCACTCTGGGCTGTCCGCCATCAATCATCAGTCCGATATACAACACCCCCTTGTAGGGATGGCCCTCTTCGGACATCCCTTTCAAAGTGGGTTCAACCACCTGTTTCAGAATCAGGTCTTCCACAGAAGCTGTCACTACAGGTGCCGGGGAGTATGCCCCCATACCGCCGGTATTCAGGCCTGTATCCAGTTCACCGATGCGTTTATGATCCTGTGCGGAAGGGCAGGTGATGTAATTTTTGCCGTCACTGATCACAAAATAAGAAGCTTCTTCACCTTTAAGGAATTCTTCGATCACAATACTGGAGCCCGCGTCGCCGAAGGCATGGAGTTCGAGAATATTATGGATCTGTTGACGAGCGTCTTCCTTTGTCTGACAAATCAGCACACCTTTTCCGGCCGCCAATCCATCGACTTTGATCACATAGGGGGGCTTGAGGGTTTCCAGAAATTGTTCCGCTGGCAAAACTTCCGTGAATTGCCGGTATGCCGCTGTCGGAATATGATGACGTTGCATGAAGTCTTTGGCAAACCCTTTGCTGCCTTCAAGTTGGGCTGAGGCCGCACTTGGTCCGAACGCCAGAAAGCCCTCGCGCTCTAAACGGTCAACCAGGCCTTCCACCAGATATACTTCTTGTCCAATGATGGTGAGATCAATGGATTCTTGCCGAACAAACGACACAATAGCATCATGGGAATGCAAGGTAACACGTTGTGCCAGGTCTTCCATTCCAGCGTTTCCCGGTGCAACAAATATTTTGGTCACGACCGAACTCTGGCTCAGTTTCCATACCAGCGCATGCTCGCGTCCACCACTACCGATAATCAAAACTTTATGGGTCATCTGTCACCTCTGGAATAATAAAATGAATGTAAGAAATGGTTTTTTCAGACAGGCAGGAATCACTGCTCGATTCTGGGGATCCAGCCTGACATAAAAACAACGTTACAATCACTAAATATTTTAATTGTTCTGGGGATTTAAAAAGACATATTGGGAATTTTGACGGTTTTGAACCAATAGCAATACGCCTCGGGATTTATCCAGACCACTCAATATTTTCTTGAATTCATCCACATTTTTGATGGCATACTGGTTTACTTCCAAAATCAACATACCGGGCCTGAGGCCTTTGGATTCTGCCTCTGAATCCACCTCAACACTGGAAATCACAACGGCCTCTTTGAGATCGTTATAGCCCAGGCGATCAGCCGCTTCATGTGTCAGGTTTTGCACACTCAATCCCAGAAGATTATCCTCTTTTGCCGGTTCAGGGACCTGCTCATTGCTGGCCGTCGGGTCGCTCGGACGTTCTCCCAGTTTCACAGAAAAAACCATTTCCTTTCCTTTCCTCAGGACTGTAATCTTAACGGTTGAGCTAACCTTGGCATTGGCAATTTCATTTCGGAGGTTATTGCTGTTGCTGATAGATTTCTGATTCAGTTTGATAATGACATCCCCTTTCTGAATTCCGCTGGTTTCTGCTGGCGTTCCGGGCATGATGCCGGTGATCAGTGAGCCTTCGGTGCCTGACAGACCGAACGCTTTGGCCAGTTCAGGTGTCAGATCCTGAATGCTGACTCCCAGCCAACCTCGCGAGACGGAACCAGACGCAATCAACTCTTCCATGATCCTTCGCGCCATGTTGATAGAAACGGCAAAACCAATTCCCTGATAGCCACCATTTCTACTGAAGATAGCGGTATTCACACCAATGATTTCACCGCTCAGATTTAACAGTGGTCCTCCGCTGTTTCCCGGATTGATGGCGGCATCGGTTTGAATGAAATCCTCATAATCGGTGATGCCGATATTGGAGCGCCCCTTGGCACTGACAATTCCGAAGGTCACAGTTTGTGTCAACCCAAAGGGATTCCCGATAGCAATCACAGACTCACCGACATCAATGTCATCGGAATTGCCCATTGGCAGGAAATCAGGGTTGGTCACATCAATTTTGACAACAGCGATGTCCGACAACGGGTCAGTCCCGATCAGTTTTGCTTCAAATTCCCGGCCATCATACAATTTAACCACGATTTTGTCAGCTTCGCCTACCACATGATGGTTCGTCAGGATGAAGCCATCCTTGTTAATGAGTGCGCCAGACCCCAAACCTTCCTGCTTAAACTGTCGCTCCTTTTGATTCCCATGAGGCTGCTTGCGAAATCCCGGTGGAAAAAACCGATCAAGGAACTCATCATTAAACTGGTCGAATGGATTGTTCAACTGCTGACCATCATGGCCTTTCACCATTTTTTCAACCTTGATATGAACCACTCCTTTCTGGAGTTTTTTGACCAGTTGAGCCCGTGTTTTTGATTCACGGATCAAGGGTTGCAGACTGTCTGCACTCTGGGCAAAAATACTATGAGACAAAAACCCAAACAGGCAAAACACGATTCCTGTCCATAGTGACCAACGCATTGTTTTCATACACACTCCTGAGTTATTCCAATCTTGAATATTGAAGAACGAACACCATTGAACGAAAGATCCACCCACCTGTTTTTAAGGTCCACATAAAACGGGAACCCTCCATAAACCACAAGTTTTTTGTATGCCGGAACGGCCTCCTGAGACCGTGTACTGTGACCGGTAATATTGGGAAAAAACTATATTTTTTGATGTTCTTTTTCAGAATGGCAAACATCATGCAAGATCAAATGGCAACGGTTCTATGGATTGGAACCAAAACCAATAACAAGTCAACCAATAAAAACGCAAGGAGTTCCGGAGCGTAACCCGAAACTCCTCATGCTATGTTTTTGGAGCATTTTGCTATCAGGTTGTATAAACTGAGTTTCAACAGTTCAGGGATAAATCTTATGAAAGTCACAACCAAAGCTACAGATCTGGTGCATGCGTTTTGTCAATTCGCATTCAACTGGACCTATGAAGATATCAACGCCATGTTTCAGCATAGCCCGTTGGGTGCCCAATACTGGGAAACCCGCTTTCAGGAAGTCAATTCAAGCCTGACCAACTTGTACATGGTGGCAGATACAGAACATCGTCTGATGATTATCAGCTTCATCGTCAATTACAAATATCCGGAAATTTTTAAAAAGAATGAACCCGTAGCGGTGAAATCCAGACCCGTTCCCAAATTGAGAAAGAAACGGAAATTGCCCTTGAATTCGACACTGAAACTGGTGATTGATAACACACGGAGCTTGAATCAACAGCAGGCCTGATTCACCGGCACAAATGTTTCAGTAAGTCCCACATTTGAAAATACCCCAAACTTCCCTGACGAGCGGACACTTCATCAAAGTGATGGATTTGGTCCGCTTCAATATGGGAGCCATAAAGCAACACTGGGACTGGACCTTCCATGTGGTGTCCTGTGATGCTGGAGGTGCTGTGATCGGTAGTGACCGCAATTCGTAAAGGCTCCTTCCATTCTGCCAGAAAATGGCCCAACCGCAGATCGAACTCTTCAATAAATTTCATTTTCCTCAAGGCATCCTGATTATGCGCGGCGATATCACATCCCTTGATGTGTAGAACCACCAGATCCCGTTTTCGAAGGACCTGAGTCGCATATTCAAATTTAAGAGCCAGATTGCTGTCAAGATTTGCGGTCATTTCCGGTGCGTGAAGAACATCCATCCCTGTCATTTTGCATAATCCGAAAATGGTACGATCACCCGTCACACACGCCGCGTTTAGTAATTGGTTATTTATGTGGATTGGTGGCAAGGATCGCATCATGCCGGCTTCTCTCGTCAAAATACCTGTCACGGGCACTTGTCCTTTTTGTTGGCGCAGAACATTGAGCGGATGATTTTTTAATATTTGCTCAGCTTTATCTTCAAACTGTCGCAGGAGTTGTGCAGTTCTCTGCGCCTTTGAATCGGCAGGATCGAGTGCGTGTGGAATTAGTTTTTTCTGGTAGGTTCGTTCTTCAATCGGATCGCTGCTCACAATTTTGTCTGAAAGTCCCTGCCCTCGGATAATCAGCGCAAACCGGTGTTCAGTTGCTGATCTGACAAATAGTTTTTCGTTCCTATCCAGTCGCATTTGATTCAGACTGTTAACAAGTTCCTCAACACCTTCACGGATACGGCCAGCCCGCCGATCAATAATAAAACCATTTTCGTCCACCGTGGCCCAGTTTCCACGCCATGCGACATCACCAGGTTCAAGCTCAAGATCGGTTCCCAAAGCCTCAACAATTCCGCGAGGAACGGGTTTTTCTCCAGGGGGATATCCTAAAATCCCGAGAGTGCAGGTTGCCGTAGTGTGAGGAAAATGTGGTGCTGTGGGATCCGCTATTCCGGACTGACCAAGGGTCGCAAGATAATCCAGGTTGGGTGTTTGAGCCGCCTGCAGGGGAGTTTGAGTGTTCAAGGCATCTATGGGTTCATCGGCCAAACCATCCAGAATGATCAATAACTTGGAAATAACACTCATGACAAAACCTATTTGGCGGTATTATTATTTTTTTCTTTGGAATCTTTGTGATGATGTGCCCTGATTTGTTTTTGCAGATTATCCATAACGGTTTGCACCAATTCATCAAGGGATGAGTCAAAATCGGTGTTATTGATGATATCAATGTCATACTGATTGGCCTGTGCGATAAAGTGATCATGAATCAACCGGATACTATGGAAATTTTCATCATAACGGGATGTTCTCTGGGATTGTTCATGACGATGAACAAAACGGGCACGATGATTGGGTTCATCCATCAGAGACAGGACAATCGGGATCTGATAGGTCTGTTTTTGGTATTTCTTCAACTGGAGCAATGACGGGAGCAGATGGACACCTTCGATCACCATGCTCATGTTTTCCTTGATGGCCCGTTCCACCACAGCATGCACTCCGGCGCAAACCCTGAATGATTGTAACGTATAGCCTGCCAGAACCTTGTCATCGCCTTCCAGCCAGAACCGTTCAAAATCACCGGCTTCAAAGGAGGAACTGTGTAGTGATGGGATGATCTGCTTGGTGAATACCATGCGCATGATCTGACGGATCGTGTCAGTGCCTGTCACTTTCATGATACCCAGACGTGAGGCTAGTTCCATTGCCAGCGTTGATTTGCCTGTACCGCCAGAGCCACCAAGATAAATGATGACTGGTTTGTCGAGTTTTTTCAGATTTCGCGACAATTCATACAACGACGCGAACTCCTTCCCCTTGATAGCGACAATTTTGTCATACAGTCGTTGATACACCTCCTCCAGTTTGATTTCCCAAACCCCATCCTGACGCAGTTCATTTTCTAGTTCCTGAGTCAATTGATAGGCTTGTGTTGGAGAGAATCCCGTGGCTGTGATGGGTTTGGACAACAATTCCCGTGAGAAGGGAAATGTCCCGTTTTCTGAGACAATATTGATGATGGTAGACGACACCACCATGGTGTTTTTCAGCGATTCCAGACAATTGTATCCATATTTTTTTTCAATTTCCTGATTGACGATGATATTCAGTTCAGCCGTCATGATTTCATCTTTTTTGGACAGGCGCTCCCGTATGGTTTGTGCCACTTTATAGGCTTTTTTGAAGGGAAGTCCGCGTTGTACCAGTGAGTGCGTCAGAATCCCTCGCATGAAAGGTTCTTTCACACCATTGGGCTTGATGACCATCAATCGGAATTTACTCATGGTAGAACAGGCTCAAAGGTTATTTAAGTTGAAGGATATCATGGTAGGTGATTACAATCATAAGTAGCATCAACAGCGACATTCCCACCATTTGTATCCGTTCCCGAAACACAGGATTCAGGGGGCCACCCTTGATTTTTTCAAGCAGCAGAAAAAAGATATGTCCGCCATCCAGCACGGGAATCGGGAATAAATTAAAAATACCCAATTGCAAACTGATCACGGCAACTAAAAAAAACAGATCAGTGATGCTGTTTCTTGCCGCATCTCCCAGAACCTGACCAATACGCACAGGGCCGCCTACGTCATTCATTGTTCCTTGTCCTGAAAACAGCTTGCCCATGAAGGAAAAAGTGGAGCGGGTCACAAACCACAAACGTTCGGACCCCATGATCACGCTGTCAATCGGACCATAAGACTGTCGTGTCATTTCAATCCCCATGCCCATAAGAAATCGCTGGTTGGCCGCATCATACAGTGGGATTACTTCGATCTTCATAATCGTTCCATTGCGATCCACTTCAACGGTTAAGGGACTGGGCTGGCTGTTATGATTCGTCTTTGCCTTGTCCGTTGAATTCTGCTCAGTCTGAATTGTTTCGGTGATCTGACTCCAGTCTTCAATGGCCTTTCCGTTGATCCGGATAATCCGGTCACCAAGCTGTAACCCTGCGGATTCCGCCTGTGAGTTTTCTGAGAAACTGCCAACCACCGGCTCAATATGAGGAGTCCATCCCGTTCCATCCCGTTCCATTTCCGCCAGACTGGTTTCCTTCAGGGGAACAAGGTATCCGTTGCGAGATACAACAAGCGTCAGCGTTGCTTCAGGCGATATTTCTCCCACCATGTCGTACAATTGCTGCCAGCTTTGTAGTTCTTTGCCGTTGGCCGAAACAATCTCATCACCTGGTTGCAGACCAATACGTTGAGCCAATCCCTGCTCAGAAACCTGGAATACTACAGGATATGAATTCAGATATTTGGGCACATTCACGCCAATCATGTAAACCAATGGCATGAATAAAAACGCGAATAACAGATTCATGGAGGGGCCAGCCACTAAAATGTAAAATCGCTGAAAAATGGATTTAGACGCATAATTTTCCGGGTCAGTCTCGTTTTCATCGTTCAGATTTTGTCCCCATAGCCTGACATACCCGCCAACCGGAATCCATGAAATGAGATATTCAGTTTCGCCAACTTTTTTTCCCCAGAGCTTTGGCGGAAAGCCAATGGAAAACTGTTCTACACGCACACCTGCGTGACGGGCGGCCGCATAATGTCCCAGTTCATGAATAAAAATCAAAAAGCCGAGTACCAGTAAAAAAACCGCGATGGTTGTGATCATTTCAATTTCTCCAAAACGAGATGTGCCTGATGCCGTCCCCAGGCATCAGCCTGAAGCGCGTCATCCACAGTGTTGATTTTCTTTAAAAACGCCGGGGCCTCCCGGTGATGATGTTGTTGTTCCAGTTGAACCATGACCTGTGACAAAACACGTGCGATATCGACAAAACGGATCTGTCGATCCAGAAGACGGGCGACCACTTCTTCATTGGCTCCATTGAGAATCGCCGGTGCGCCACCACCAAGCCGGGCCGCCTTGAAGGCCAGCGCCAGACAGGGAAATTTTTTTCCAGAAACCTGTTCAAACTGAAGTTTCGCGATTTGAGACAGATTCATTTTAGGAATTTTCAGCGGAAGCCGTTCAGGCCAGGAAAGGCAATAGGCAATCGGCACTCGCATGTCCGGAAGTCCCATCTGGGCAATGAACGACCCATCCTGATATTCAACCATTGAGTGAATAATGCTCTGGCGATGAATGATCACCTCAATCTTGTCCACCGACACGTCAAATAACCAGCGGGCTTCAATCACCTCCAGACCTTTGTTCATCATGCTGGCTGAATCAATCGTGATTTTTGAACCCATTTTCCAGTTGGGATGATTCAGTGCTTCTTCCAGCGTGATGTTTTCGAAGGTTTCCACCGGACGATCCCTGAACGGTCCCCCTGAAGCGGTGAGAATAATTTTTTCGATTTCTTGAGGATTATGCCCTGCCAACGCCTGAAAAACCGCATTATGTTCACTATCCACAGGCAGTATGCGGCTACCATGCTGTCGGGCTGTGGCCACCATGACATCTCCTGCAAGAACCATGGTTTCCTTGTTGGCCAGGGCCAGTGTTTTACCAACAGACAAAGCCGCATGGCTGGATTTCAAACCTGCGGCACCGACAATACCGGCAACGACCAGTTCCACTTCGGGTTCTGTTGCGATACGCTCAAGTCCATCCTGTCCCCAGAACACTTTCAGTTGAGGCTCTGGATACCGTTCCCTTAAACCGCGGGCCGCGGTTTCGGATCCAACGGACACGATACGCGGATGAAACTCCTCAATCTGATCAATCATTGTCTCGACCTGGTTCTGGCAGGATAAGCCAATGACCTTGAATCTATCGGGAAATTGCCGAACCACATCCAGGGTATTGACCCCAATGGAACCAGTAGATCCCAAAACAGCCAGATTTTTTTTTATCATGCTGCCAATACAGAGTTAGGGTTTAACATAAGGGAAGGTGTTTGTGAAACATTGGCAAAATCAAAGATCTTCAGGAGTTAATCCTGTGACTTTTGCCAATCGTGACAACATTTTCGGACCGATCTCTTCTTTATCATGGAACGCAAATACTGTGTCTTTCCACCCCTCACGGGTTAAAATTCGATGAGATCCCGATTGACGTTTGATCTTCCAACCTATGCGCTGAAGAGCGGCAAAAACTTGTTTTGATTTTGTGGTTTTCCACTGGTTCATAGGGCTATTGCCAGATCAATGTTGACATATTCCGATTGTGTTTCATCATGCTCAATTTGATCCGCAAGAACTCTTAAGGCTAAAGCCTGCACCTTTATGATAGCCTCCGGCCTGGTTTTTCCATAGCCCATTACCCCCGGCAAATCCACAACTTCAGCAATCCATCTGCCATCTTCTTCCTGTTCAATTTCAATAGAAAATTTCATTTGTTCCTTTTTCAGTCAATGACGATACCATACTGGTCTATACTTCATTTCTTTTATGATTGCGTTCATGAAAGTTTTATAAGTGACAGTGCTAACCCACATGCTCCATTCTCTTCATAGCGCAATCTGTTCCTCAAAATAATTTGTTCCAGCTTCGCTCAGTGCATCCTGTTTGTTCAATTCCAAAGCTTCCTGTAACGTGATTTTCAGACTTTTCATTAATTCATCACGGGTTTTTTCCTGACAGTTCACCCCTGGGACTTCCTCAATCCAACCAATCCACCAATTATCCACTGATTTAATAACTGCTGTGTAACTATTCATTCCTCTCCGCAATGTAATATTGGTTTGCACAATGACAATTTAATGATCCTGTTTACAGGATATATTAACCCACATGCTCCATGAGAATGACCAGATAATAGAACAGCGGAACGGTGGTCAGAAAACCATCCACCCGATCCAGCACACCGCCATGTCCGGGGAAAAGTGTGCCGGAATCCTTGACATGGCACACCCGTTTGATTTTGGATTCGACCAAATCGCCCATTTGGCCGACCACCGCAATCACAACAGCGATGACAGCGCCCTGCCACCAGTTCAGATGGGTCAGCACAAGAGCCGAATAAATCGCACCGATGAGGCCACTGCCAATCACACCGCAGGCACTGCCTTCAATCGTTTTTTTGGGACTGATAGATGGCGCAAGTGGGGTTTTGCCAATTGCTCTGCCTCCAAAATACGCAAAAGAATCACTGGCCCAGATGGTCAGTAAGAGCAGAAAAATCAGGGCGGTACCCTGTGGCAGATTTTTGAGGGGCGTGAGATAATTGAAACTCCATCCAATCCAGAGCACACCAAACAGATACAGCCCCATTTCCTGTAAATCAGCAATTTCATGACGGGGGGTGAACAGCAGTTGGAAGAACAGCACAGCCAGCACACTCAGTAGCAACATGGCATTGATTCCTGAAACACCTCCGAAAGTTCCGCCCAGGCCGATCAAAATGGTCAATCCCATGAGCACGGGAGCATTCAGATTTATTCCATTCCCGGCAAACATGTTTCGATATTCATGCATACCCACCAGGGCGAATGCCAGAACGACAAGTCCCAACACGGTTTGAGAGCCAAAAACCAGCAGGCCAATCACAGCCAATGCCGCGGGAATAGCTGTCATCACTCGGGTTTTTACATCTGATTTTGGTTTTTGAGGTTGTTCCAGATTGATTGTTTCGGTTTCTGACATGATTCCTTTTTTGTTGAAAACTGAGTTAGATGATTCTGAGGTTGATTGACTAATGGAGGACTTCCCTTTAGCTATACACCGCCCATCCTGCGCTGTCTATTCTGAAAATCAAGCAGGGCCTTGAAAAATTCCTCCTGGGTAAAATCAGGCCACAGGACATTGGTGAAATAAAACTCCGCATAGGCACTTTGCCACAATAGGAAATTGGAAATCCGGTATTCACCACTGGTACGGATAATCAGATCAGGGTCTGGCAAATCAGGTGTGTATAAATGCTGTTGAAGCATTGCGTCATCAATGGTTCCGATCTCAAACGGCTGTTTTGCGTAAGCACTCACAATAGACTGAACCGCCCTGATGATTTCCGCCCGACCGCCATAATTGACAGCGAGATTCAAAACAAGCCCTGTATTCCCCGCTGTGTTTTGCAGGGCACGGTCCAGCGGCGCATGAATAAATTCCGGCAATGCGGCCCGGTCGCCGATCAGGCGCAACTGAATGTTGTTAGTCAGCATGGTGTTGAGTTCTTTTTCCAGATATTCCGCCAGCAGATCCATTAAAATGGAAACTTCGGTCTGGGGACGTTTCCAGTTTTCCGTTGAAAACGCATAGAGCGTCAGGGCTTTGAGTCCAATCTCAGCAGAGGTTTCCACTGTGACTCGTACTGCCTTGACAGCACTGCGGTGTCCCTGAAATCGGGGCATGATTCGTTGTTGGGCCCAGCGACCATTACCATCCATGATGATTCCCACATGTCGGGGAAGAAGCTGTTTGTCAATGGATTGCCAAAGTGGATGCATATTCCAGTTTAATGTCAGTGTGAGGGTTCGTCTTCATAGTCCAGACTGATATCCAGGGCCAGTGCTGAATGGGTCAGTGCTCCCACCGATATTTGATCAACGCCTGTTGCCGCGATATCCGCAACCGTTTGCAGAGAAACTCCTCCAGACGCTTCGGTGATGGCACGTTTTTGAATTTTTTGTACAGCCTGTTTCAATTCTTCACAACTCATGTTGTCCAGCAGAATAATGTCTGCGCCTCCAGCCAGAGCGTCATCAATCTGTGATAACAGATCCACTTCCACTTCAATGCGCATGGTATGGGGGATGCTCGCACGAGCCTTCAGGATGGCATCCTTCAACGGAACTCCATGCTGTTTGAGCATAGCCAGATGATTGTCCTTGAGCATGACCGCGTCTGACAGATTGAATCTGTGATTGTGCCCCCCTCCTGACCGAATGGCATATTTTTCAAGATAGCGCAATCCCGGAGTGGTTTTGCGTGTATCGACAATATGTACGGTGGGTGATCCCTTACGGGCTTCCTGGACATAATTCCAGGTCAGTGTGGCAATGCCGCTGAGACGTTGCAGGAAATTCAGCGCTACCCGCTCTGCCTGAAGCAAGGCACAGGCATTTCCTGAGACAGACGCCAGCAAGGTTCCCGGAGGATTCCAGTTGCCATCTTTCTGAAACGCTATCCAGTGCGCATCAGGATCCAGCATCAGAAATGTGTCTCTGGCAATATCAAGTCCTGACACCACACCGGGCTTTTTCTGATGAATGACAAAGGATCCTGTCCAGGAAGGATCTATGGTGCTTTGTGTGGAAAAATCCTGCCATGAAATGTCTTCTTCAAGTGCAGTCTGGATCAAGCGGCGAACATATAATTGATGCATGGAAATCACCTGCCGGGGTTAGAAATATCAGGATGCCCAGTCGTAAATCATTTTGATGATGGGGGGGCGTCGAGGGGTATGTTGTTTGGGGAAATCTTCACGATAGTGGGCACCGCAACTTTCTTCTCTTTCAAGGGCGGCCTCCGCCATCAACTGTGCCATGAGTTGAAGCGTTTCAAGTTCGAATACCGCTTTCCCTGATGGTTCGGGATTGGGCAATGAAGCGTCATGCAAACAGTCACACACCATTTTGAGTGACTCAGCCCGTCTTGAAAGCCCCACCTTATCCCACATCATTTTTTTCAGATCAGGGAGTGAAATAAGGGTCGGGGTTTTTGAATAGCGGGGTTGAAGGTATCCGGATGGCTCAGATAAGGACTTTTGTCGCTGGTCTTTTTTCAAGGAACCCACCACTCTCATGGCGAAGACCGCGGCTTCGAGAAGCGAATTGCTGGCCAGTCGGTTAGCTCCATGCACGCCGGTTCTGGTTACCTCTCCACAGGCGTACAATCCGGGAACCGTGGTCCTGCCCCATAAATCGGTGTAGACTCCGCCCATCATGTAATGAGCCACAGGTGTCACAGGGATTTTTTGAACACGAATATCGATCCCGAAATGGAGACAGGTTTTGAAGATGGTAGGAAATCGTTTTTCCAGAGCAATGGTTTCCGCAATCTCTGTCGCATCAAGGAAAATCTGCTGTTTTTCCTGACTCATCTGCTGATAGATGACACGGGACACAACATCTCTGGGGGCCAGATCTCTGAGGGGATGAGCCTCACGCATGAAAGCGTTTCCCCTGGAGTTTCTCAAAACCGCGCCTTCACCACGCAGCGCTTCGGAGATTAGAAAATTAGGTCTGCCGGGAAGATTCAACGCCGTCGGATGGAATTGATAAAATTCAAGATCCATCAATTGTGCTCCACAGCAATAAGCCAGGATCACGCCATCCCCCGTCGCACCCTCCGGATTACTGGTATACTCAAACAAATGCCCGGCTCCACCGGTTGCAAGGACAACCTGGGACGTATGAAGTTCAGACATGTTGCGGGTCATCACATCATAATACAAAACCCCCTGAACACGTTCCCGGTTGCGGAGAATTCGTGTGACCAGAGTGTGTTCCCGTATTTCAATGTTAGGATGTTGCGCCACACTTTGCACAAGTCCACGCTGAATTTCAGCGCCAGTGGCATCACCACCGGCATGAAGGATGCGTTTTACACTATGGGAGCCTTCCATCCCCAACGCATAATTATTATCTTCATCCCTGTCAAACCGGATTCCCAGTTGCTCCAGTGTCTGAATGGCTTTGAAACTGGCTTTGGACAGCACCTGAACCGCCTGTTGGTCACAATGCCCACTCCCTGCGATCATCGTATCCCGAATATGCAGTTCCACAGAATCATCCTTGCCGCAGACTGCCGCGATTCCGCCTTGAGACCATTGCGTATTACTGTCAAAAATCGTGTTTTTTGTCAGCAGAATAACGGGCATGTGATCCGCTGCGAGTCGTGCGGACAACAAACCTGCGAGACCACTTCCAATCACGACCAGCGGAGTTTTTAGTTTCATAATTCACGGATCAGCTTAGTTCGAGCATGAGCTGAAGTGCTTTGCGGGCATATTCAGCCGTTTGATAGGGAACCTTGATTTGATTAACCACTTTTCCCTCAAGCAGATTATCCAGAACCCAGAGAACATTGGCGGGATGGGTACGATACATGGTTGAACAGGGGCAGACATTCGTATTCAGACACTCAATGTGCTTGCCTTCGCTGGAATAAAGTTCCTGATGCAATCGATTGACCATATTGATTTCAGTGCCGACGACCCAGGATGTTCCAGGGGCGGAATCGCGAATGACCTGAATGATTTTATTGGTGGACCCATGATAATCCGCGGCTCCAACTACGTCTTCAGCGCACTCTGGATGAACGATCACTTTCACAGCGGGATTACGGCGTCTTGCCGCATGGATCTGAGCCACATTGAACCGTGCATGGACGGAGCAGAAGCCATTCCATAACATGACTCTTGAATTTTGAATTTGTGCCTCTGTCAGTCCGCCCTGCGGTTTGTGGCGTTTCCAGAGTTGGATCTGTTCTTTGGCAATCCCCAGAGTGTTCGCGGTGTTTCGCCCTAAATGCTGATCAGGAAAAAACAGCACTTTTTTATTTTGTTCAAGAGCCCATGTCAGAATTTTATCAGCGTTGGATGAGGTACAGACGGTGCCGCCATGTGCTCCGCAAAAAGCTTTGAGCGCTGCGGAGGAATTGATGTAGGTCACTGGAATGAAACTATTTTCTCCACAGATTTCTTCAAGCGCATCCCAGCATTCTTCCACACTGTCAACATCGGCCATATCAGCCATGGAGCATCCTGCCGTGATATTGGGAAGAATGACGGATTGACCCTCCGTTGTAAGGATATCCGCACTTTCTGCCATGAAATGCACTCCACAGAAGATAATATATCGGGCTGTCTGGTTTGCCGCGATTTGGGCCAGATTCAGTGAGTCTCCGGCGGCATCGCCAAAACGAAACGTCTCATCCCGCTGATAGTGATGAGCCAGAACAAAGACCTCGTCGCCCAGCGCGGCTTTGGCTTCAAAGCCCCGCTGCCAGATTTCCTCCATGGACAGATGATAGTAATGGGATGGAATATCATCGCAAAGAAACACGGGAAATCCTTCATCAGGTGGGCAAACTCCGGAAATTGAGGTTTGTGATGTGACTTCTTGAAGCATGGTTCCTCATCAACTCGAAATATTGCGGTGACTCCATTAAGACGGACGATTATGCGTTTACAAAAACGCTAACAGAAATTTAACGAAAGATTTTAAAGCAGGAGATGGATGAAGGCAAGGCTTTTTCACCCCCCTTGGGAATGCCCTCATATTTTAGTTAAAAAATTCACTTTGACATGTCCATATCGTTTGGTTTTAATGATGTCAAATTCCTTGGGAATCCGATATTCAAGAACGTCCGGTGACTCAATTACAAGCATAGAGTCCTGATGCATGAAGCAGGACGCAAGTGCGGGTAATATCAAATCATATTCCCCCTGGAGATAAGGCGGATCCAGAAAAATAAGGAGTGGTTCATGGGGCAACTTGAATTGTCTCAAAAAGTTGATCGCTGTCAGATTGTAAAGCCGCGAACGTGATTCAAGTTTAAGCGCTGTGATATTAGCTGATAACACCTGATAGGCCGGCGGTTGTGATTCCACAAAAATTGACTGGGAAACACCATGGCTGAGAGCCTCACAACCAAGTGCACCACTACCCGCATAGAGATCCAGTGCGCAACATTCCGGAAAATCGATCATGTTTCTTAAAACATTGAACATCGCCGCCCTGATTTTGTTTGAGGTCGGTCGGACTTTGAGACCTTCAGGGACCTTGAGTTGTCTTCCTCTTAATTCACCGCTGATGATATTGATCATAACTTTTCCAAAAACTGATGACTGTTGTGAAGTACCGAATCGTGATTGCCATGATTCGGGCATTGTAAGTTTTCAAGAGTCGGTTAACTGTGGTCATCCTTCGCTGAAATTGTTGAACGATGATTGAAAAACCAAAATTTCAGGCATGACACAGGTTTTATGCATCACAGAACGTACCAGGCTTTTTTTTATCTTTGTGCTTTCCTGACAATTCAGGCCTTCAGCGCTTTTTCTCAGTCAGTGCCGGAAACCGCGTTTGAGTCAGCCATACAGTTCGGGATCAAAGCACCAACCATCATGAAGCCAGACCAGGTGTTCACAGATCTGAATGTTTTTGAACATATTCTCCGTGAAAGTTATGGTCATTTTGAGATTCAGCAGTCTCAAGGCCATGACTGGGAAAAAATATTCGCGAATCTGCGTGATCAATTGCTGAAGGCTGGCCAACCTGTTCTGGTTCACCATTTTCTGGAACAATTGATGCGTTCACTGGATTTCACCGGAGATCCGTTTTTGAGGGGTGAAATCCAGGTTTTGAACCGAAACTATGTGGAACAGATCAAGGCCCTTTCACGTCCGTTTTATGTTCCGCTCAGAATGGCTTCATATCAGGGGCGATTCCGGGCCATGCCCCATACTGAATGGCTTGCCATTGCCAATCAATGGCTGGTGGGGTGTAAGCCCAAAAATTTCCGCTATTTCCCTGTACTGCCTGATCGTGCGGGCGAATCCCTGTCGGTGTTCGGTGTTTTTTCAGAGTCAGCACCGGATTCCATTCATTGTATTTTTGTCAACGATCTCGACCGACCACGCGAAATCACCCTTTCCATGCAACCTCTGGATATTCAGAATCCACTCCCGGCCAATCTTCCTGTGTTTGAATGGAAAGATGGAGATATTCCCTATATTCGCTGGTATCGGGACAGTTCTCCCTATTCAGGAGACACGCGACAATTTTTGAAATTGGCTCAAAAACTTCAGAATTACCAGACCTTGATTGTGGATGTCCGGGGGAACGTCAGCGGCAGTTTCGGTTATATTGAAAAATGGCTCCAGCAAATAACCCGTAACAGTTGGAGCAATGTGATCATTCGGGAAAAACAGTCGGCACTGATTCTGCGCGGACTTCTCAATCGCCTGGACTGGCTCAGATACCAACAAAAGTTGCAAAATTTTCCGGAAGCTCCAGACCTGACACAGAAACAACAGCAAATTCAGGCTTTGATCGACCATTTGCGCGACACTCGGGTTGCCGTAAAATGGATTGAAACCAAATTTATTTTTCAAGGCAGTAAAGAGTCTCCACCGTGGAATAAAAACCTGATCATCATCGCCAATCAGCATTGTGGCTCAGGATGCCAGTTTCTGGCAGGATTGGCCAAACAGCAGGAGAACGCCTGGTTGATTGGCGGCAACACGGGTGTTTTTCCACGCACCCCCTTGTTGCCATTGTATCAGTTACCTCAATCAAAAATCCTGTTGACCATCAATCACACCCTGCATCTGGATCATGCCGGGCAATATGTTAAACCTTCCGGGCATGAGCCTGATTACTGGCTGGCTCCGCCGGATGATATGAATGAAATTTTTCGTTTTGCCCGTTCCTTACAAAAAACACCTTGAGGTGATGTTACTGTTGCTGAAACAGTGAACGCAGTGGCACTCTGCGCAGAGGAAAACCGTTAAGGGACACTTGCATAGAGGCCAGTTCCTGCTCAAACGGCCCCAATGTCCAGCAGTCTTCAGGATCCAACGTTTCTACAGGTTGTCCCGAATCATTCAACGGACAAATATCTCTAAACTCCGCCAGTTGGTCCTCGTCAATTTCATCAATCCAGCGTAGAGGCAGTCCCTGTGTTCGGCAAACATAAGGGCGGGATTCATAAATCCGGCAGGAACCATTTTCATCCAGGAAGCAGCATTTGCCCTGTTGATGTGGCGGTGTTTCAGACAAGAGGCAGGGGTATGTTTCACGGATATTCAGGGCTTCCACTTCAAAAACGGTCAACTCATCCTGACAGCATTCATGACATCCCTTCCGGCATTGCATCCGTTCAGCATGCATTTGTGCGATGGGTGCCACCAACTGGTCTACCCTGTCATAAAACTGTCGGATCAGTTGCGGAATTTTTGTTTGTAGTATCGATGTTCGATTATGGTTCATGTGGTGTAATAGGCATTTTCCTTGATGTAACCTTCTGTCAGATCACAACCCCAAACCACTTCAGCATACTCACCGGTCCCCAGTTCAATTTCAATAAAGATTTCGCTATTTTTCAGATATTCAGAAATTGCGGCTAGTGGCACAGTGTTCTGATTCAGGGAATGGGCGTCAATCCACATATTGCGCTCACGACCAAACAGGATACGCAGTTTGTCTATGGGGACTACATACTCAAAGACCTTGCCAATCGCCATGATGAATCGCCCCCAGTTGGGGTCAGCTCCATAAATGGCGGTTTTAACCAACGGTGAATTGATCACCGATTTGGCAATTTTTAGTGCTTGTTTAGGCGTTTCCGCTTTTGAAACACACAATTCAATCAGCTTTGTCGCCCCTTCTCCATCCCTGGCGATTTCCCTGGCCAGATACGTTGCCATTTCACAGAAGACCTGCTCAAATTTTTCCAGATCCACCTCTCCGGCTTTGCCATTGGCCAGGACGACGACAGTGTCACTGGTGGAGGTGTCACTATCAATGGAGATCCTGTTGAAGGAACGATTGACGGATCTGTGGAGAATCGAGGACAGCGTCTCAGACGGGATCTTTGCATCGGTTGCAAAGTAACTCAGCATGGTGGCCATGTTGGGTTCAATCATGCCGGCACCTTTGGCAAGGCCGACAATGGTTGCTTTTCCCACGGTGCGGCAAATCCATTTGGGGCGGGTGTCCGTGGTCATGATGGCTCTGGCAAATTGCTCAATATGCGTCGGAGAAGATCCAAGTGCGGATTTGACCCGGGGCAAGCCTTTGGTGATTTTTTCCATCGGCAACATTCGTCCGATCACACCCGTTGAAGAAGGCAGAACCAGTTTTTCTGAAATTCCAAGGGTTTCACCGGTCATCCGGCAGATCTCTCGAGAATCATCAATTCCTTTCTGTCCTGTTGCAACATTGGCATTTTTTGAATTCACAATCACGGCTTGAAGCGTTCCATTCATCAAATGCTCACGTCCCACGAGCACCGGCGCTCCCGGCATGGTGTTCCGGGTAAATACCCCTGCGGCATGACATGGAATCTCTGAAAAAATAACTCCCAAATCCAGTGTGGAATCCTTGATGCCAACATTCAGTCCGCACCATGAAAACCCCGGGACCATTTTCAATCCTGTATCACCCATAGCTCTGATTCCTTCCAACACAGAAATTATTGATCACTCGTCTTGCAACGCGGTTGTTACTTCCCACAAAACCCCGGCACATGCAAGCGATTGAACGAAACCCTCCGGAGTAAGTTTTTAGCTCAAATTATTATGAACTTGTATGGTGGCACGCAACTGAAGCAGGTACTGCCTGATCGCAGGAATAACCGCCTGAGTCACGGGCGAAGGCAGAGTATCAAATCCATGCTGTGTCAGCGGCAATCGCAGAAAAGTCGTGAACGACGCCTGTTTCTTGCGCAAATGATGATAAAAGCGTAGCGATTCTTCAATAGGAACCATTGAATCATTTGCGCCATGAATCAGTAAAAATGGAACAACGCCTTGCTCCAGACAGTAAACCGGAGAGGCTTTTTCAAATAGAATTCTGTTTTCTGACATGGAACATTGCATGACGATTTGCTCCAGATGTTGTGCCAGGGCTGGGTATGCGGTTTTTTTCGCAAAGGGTGCGATAAAATCATAAACACCATAAAAAGCGACACAACCTTGCAGGCTGGTGTTAACCGCTTCAAAACCCGGTTGGTACTCATCCCTATTGGGTGTCAATGCGCTTAAAGCGGCAAGGTGAGCGCCGGCAGATTCCCCAACGACAAAAATGGAAGAAGGATCGGCACCATATTCGGGGCCTTTCTCATGGATCCAGCGAATAGCGCGCTTGCAATCAATCAAATGCTCCGGAAAGGCAACTTCCGGACTCAACCGATAACTGATCGACACGCACAACCATCCCTGCGCGGCCATTTCCACCATCAGCGGAATCCCATGATGCCGACTTCCCATGCTCCAACCGCCACCATGAATCTGGAGCAGCACTGGCGCGTTGTTCAAAGAGGAAACTGGTTTATACAGATCCAGTTTCAGACAGACGGATTCATCTTCATAAAACACAATATCCAACAAACATGACACTTGCCTCTCAACCAGCAATTGGAGAGGGTTCCAGTAAGTCTGCCAATTCATGTGGGCGGATTTCATGGCAGTGATAGTCGATCCTGTATTTTCTGAAACAGGGAAAGTCTGTTCAACCTGAAGCAACAAGCTCTCCTGAAGTCTGAACAACAGGAACAATCTTGTCAGCAGTGCGGTTCCGCAGACAACATGAACTCCGATCAGGAAAATCACCAAGGGAGTCATCGATATAAAAAATGAGAACAGGGATATCACACCAAGATTTAAAATCAGTGTGTGAAACGTCAGGTCACCGGCAAGCCATCCTGAACAAAAAGAAAGGAAATTCTGTAAGCTGTTGTGTGGAGATTTAAAAGGAAAAAAGACATTGGCTGTAATAAGAATAACAGCCAATGTCCAGAAAAGGAGTAAACTTTCGGCCATGTCGCAGGATTAACGTTTTGAAAACTGAAAACGTTTGCGGGCACCGGCGAGACCATATTTTTTACGTTCCACTTCACGGGCATCCCGTGTCAGCATGGCGGCTTTTTTCAGCGGTGATCGTAGTTGTTCGCTCACTTGAAGCAACGCACGGGAAATGCCGTGTCGAATCGCGCCAGCCTGGCCAGAGCAT
This sequence comes from SAR324 cluster bacterium, assembly GCA_015232315.1. Lineage (NCBI taxonomy): Bacteria > Deltaproteobacteria > SAR324 cluster bacterium. Next base: position 100,224 of record JADFZZ010000008.1, read on the forward strand.
CCACCACCTTGAACGGTAACATACACGTCAAAATTATTGGTGTTCTCTGTCAGAACCAAGGGTTGCTTGACCACCATTTTCAGTGTTTCCAGACCAAAATACTCATCCAGAGGTGTTTTGTTGATCACAAATTTTCCATTACCCGGACGCAGGTAAACCCGTGCGACAGAAGTTTTTCTCCGACCGGTACCATAAAATTGTATTTCTGACATACTGATCCTGCAAAATTAAATTTCAAAAGGTTTGGGGTTCTGTGCACTATGTGGATGTTCAGGCCCTGTGTATAATTTTAAGCGATGTAACGAATCACGATTGAGGATATTTTTTGACATCATCCCCTTGACTGCGTTATACACCAAAGCTGTTGGTTTTTTGTTGAGGAGTTCCGTGGCTTTGGCCTGTTTCAATCCTCCCGGATAACGGGTGTGATGATAATAAATTTTGTCACTCCATTTTTTTCCGGTCAGCACAATTTTGTCTGCATTGACTACAACCACAAAATCACCAGTGTCTACGTGGGGAGTGTAAATGACTTTGTGTTTTCCTCTTAACAGATTGGCGATGAGTGTGGAAAGCCGCCCCAATGTTTGGCCAGACGCGTCAATCACCCACCACTCACGAGGATATTTGCCTTCTTCAATGTCTTCTTTTCTGATGGATCTTGTTTTCATAAACTTGCCTTTATACCTCAAAAATGCCCCGAGACCGTCATTCAATCCGGGAGAAATGGATTGTGTTCTATTTGGATGGTACGGTTTCCTCTAAAATAAAACAGGCTGAATACTGGATCCAAAATAGTATTACAAGTCTTTTTTCATAAGGTTTTTTCAAACGAAGCTGAATAGACGGGAAAACAGGATGATTACTCCTGCCTGGAAAAAAATTATGCGGAATCTACAGATTTCCCCAAAAAAACTCTCGACATATTCTATCTGAACATTTTAGTAATAGGTAGCATGCAACTCAATCTGAGTTACCAGCCCAATCTATATTGTTGATTAATTGATCCTATGTCCGAAAACTCCGCAAACTCAATCAATCCGGGTGAAATCCTGAATCGAATGGATTATGGTGTAAATGTTGTGGACAGCCAGTTTAATGTGCTGTTCATGAATCTCGCCTCAAGAAAGAAATGGAATATCATTGATTTCAATCCGGCAACTTATAAGTGCCATAAACTGTTGTTTGGCAACGACACTCCTTGTTCCAACTGTCCCCTGCGTCAGATGGAACAGACCGGAGATCCCTCTGGCCAGATCGTCGGGGCACTCAACACCCCGGATTATCCCAACCACAGGGTAAAATATCATCGTATGGGCCATCAACGATTTGTACAAACCCTGACGGATATTACCAAAGAAACCGAACTGGTGCGTCAAGTCACGATTCAATCGAAGGAAACCCAGGCACAAAATATCATCCTCAAGCGGCAGCGGCAGCAGTTTGAAGACAATTCGGCATTTCTTGCTTCAGTATTCAATGCGATCCGGTCTGGATTTCTCATTCTGGACTCACCCACCACACTCAATGCCACATCCACCAACAAAGCGTTTATTGATTTTTTTCAGCCGGCCTCAGAAAAAGAAGTCCTTTCCAAAAAATGCTACCAGCTTTTTGGTTTTCAGCGCAGGTGTCCCGCATGTCCGATTGAACATATCAATGATCGCACTGATTTTTCAAGCATGCGTTACCATCAGAATGTGGCAGATTATACCCTGACTGAATTTTATTCTGTTTTGCCTGATGGAAAAATTCTTCTGACCTTTGAAGACAGTACCAAGCGGGTCCAACTCGTTCAACAGGTGAAAGAAGATAAAGAAATCATTGAACGTCAAAACCAGATTTTCAGGGCCTTGCTGGAAACCGGAACGGACATCCAGACAACCAAAGAACTGGATGAACTCTTCACGGTCACACTGAATCAACTCCAGAATCTGTTCTTTAATATCAATTTCGGGATTATTCTGAATGGTGAGCGCGCCAATATCATTGAAAGTGCGGTCTTTCAGGGATTCAGCGTCGAGGAACAGCTCACGATGGTGGAATACAATCTGCAACTTCTGGAACCCGGGATTTCTGAAATCGTGATTGAACAAGTGAAAGAACGTTATAAGGCGCAACCGGGAAATCAGGTTCATTCAGAAATGAATCATATTTCCATTTTGCCAGTCAAGGGACGAGATCGAAAGAATATTGGGAAACTACTGGTCAAAGGTCCAGAGCTTGACAAACACTCGCTTGAAATTATTACTATTTTTCTGGAACAATTGGCGGCTGTCGCAGAAAATAAACTGTTGACTAAACAACTTGAAAAAATGGCCAACACGGATCCGCTGACAGGTGCTTATAACCGAGGATTTTTTGGCAGGGAACTGGATTCGGCAATCCAGAATGCAAAACGTTTCTCTATTGCTTTTTCCATTTTGTTATTAGATGTTAATGGACTCAAACGAGTCAATGATGTCTTTGGCCATGAGGCCGGTGATGAAATGATCATCACTGTTGCCGCTCTGTTGCGTGAGGTGTGTCGCCGCACAGATATTGTTACCCGGCTTGGTGGTGATGAATTTGTTGTTTTGTGTCCATCCACTGACTTTGCCCAGGCACAGCGTTTGCTGGAACGCATCCGGGAACGTGAAGAGCGCACCACCATGGTTTGCACACATTCTGATGGAACCAAGGAAACAATACCCGTTCACATGAGCATTGGAACAGCATGTTCGGAAAGCGTGGTGCCGGAGGAAGTTCTGAAAGAAGCAGATACTTTGATGTATGCGGATAAAGAAGCCTATTATGCGAACAAGGCAAAATATCGTTAATTTCATGATGTGGACATAATTCAGTATGGCTGAAAAAAAGGCTGCGGGAAAAATTTTTATCGGACAAGTGTTGCAGATGGCGCAAAGTCTGGAAATGGGAGATTTTTCTCATGTTCTGCAACAGGAAGACGGGGCCATAGACGAATCTGCCGGAGAAGTGGCGGATATTTTCAATCAACACCTTCAGAATCTGAAGTTTCTGGGCCAGTATATTCCGGCAATCAAAACAGAAATTTCAAGGTTGATTGACGGGATTTATGATGTATTGCAAACCATTGAAAAAGCGTCGATCCGCGTGTTGGATAATACTGACGGTATTCTGGAACAACATGATATCATCGAGCAGGGAATCAAACAGCTCAAGCATAATCCGGCCATAGCCCGGGTGATAGGAAAACGACTGGACAACGTTCAAAACGCCCAGAACAAATCCCGCATGTTTGTGTTTGATTCCATTCAGGCTCAGGAATTTCAGGAATTGACCAAAAAACAGACTGAAATGATGGTGGGGTCCTTGCAGGAACTTCAGGAAAAACTGAACACCCTCCAATCCATTTTTTGTTTGCAGGGAGGAGAAGACGCGCCTCATCCTGAGGACAATCAAACATCCGCTGAAGATGGGGATGATTCAGGCAATACGATTCAGGATTCAGTGGATCAACTTCTGGCAGAATTCGGTTTGTAGGAGAAACATGAATCTTGATGAACTCAGACTCCGAATTGATGAACTGGATGAAACAATACTGCGGTTAGTCAATCAGCGTGCAGAATGCGTCAGGGAAATCGGTCAGATCAAACGCCAGTCCAATCAGGATGTGTTTGTGCCTGAACGTGAAAAACGCATCATGGAACGACTGATTAATCTCAACCAGGGGCCGCTTTCTGATCATGCTGTTCAGCATATTTTTCAGCAAATCATCGAAACGCTGAAAACACTTCAATAATTAAGCCACGTTGATTCATATGCTCAAGGGAATGAAGTTGACGATGACATTACGATGGTGGCTTTTGAGTATATTCAACCAGAAAACAAATTCATTCAGACTGAACAATCGAATTGAGACTGACCTGTGACACTGCGCTTTTTCCAATGTTTGTGCTTAATTCCAGGTTCATCTCTTTTCCACAGTTCAGTGGCATGTCACAGGCGCCCTCATTCGGGGCGTTATCCCCCTCAAAAAATGAAGCGAACCAGTAGAATGGATAATTTATGTCAAATGATGACTTAGCAGAAGATCGTGAAACTCGAATTGAAAATTTAGAGCGTAAGATTGAGGAATTAACAGGAGAGGCATTCGATTCATTCTGTTCAGAGGAGTGTTCTCCAGAACTTAAAGAGAAATTTTTGGAGTCTGTGCTTGCTTTTGAGGAAGGACAACATTCTCAATTGTTTGATACATTGATCAATGGCGGTTTGAGTTTACCCTCACCAGAAGAATTAAACGATGCTGACCTCATCAAAAAATTATGGGAAGTCATTCATGCTTTATCGTTGCTTGGAGTTTTTTTGTATCACACCGATCATCTGAATGATCGTGAACTTTATGAGCATTTGTGGCATGACACCTTACGAGAAGATGCCTTTATTCAACCTGGCAATCCAGATTATGCTTATCATCTCGACATCATTGGCAGTGGGAGTGAAGAAGACATTTTCATTCTTTTGAAATATTACGCAGACGAGGAAGAACGTAGAGAATGGGAGAGCGAGTTCTCTCAAGAGGATTTTCCAGCCCCTAAGAAAAAGCCTTATGATCGGGATTGCCATTTACCAAAACGAGAAAACTGGAGTGAAGGGCAGTGCTAAAATGAAAACTTGAAAAATGAAATAACAATCACATGCACGCAAGATTCAGGCAAGTTGGAAGTTCGTCTACTTAACCAAATTTGGTTCTGCCCCACAAGCCCCTGATGTTGGTCGTTCGGTATTTTCATCCTCTCACCTGAAGAAAAAAGGTAGTATTCTTGGATTTGAAAGAGCTTGGTTTTGATCACTGGTATAAAGATCAGGTTGGCATGGAATTTCCGCCAGAACATAGTCTTGCCCGTGTATCTGCCGTTGATCGCGGCCAGTACATCATTAGGAATGAAGAGGGAGAAATCTCCGCTGAACTTACAGGAAAATTTCTATACCTTGCGGAATCATCGGTTGATCTACCCTGTGTGGGAGATTGGGTTTGTGTACAATATCATGATGTTGGTTCATTTGCGGTGATCCACAATATCCTACCAAGAAAGTCTTTCTTACGTCGAAAGTGTTCTGGTAAAAATATCAATTTTCAAATGATTGCAGCCAATATCGATAGGGCTTTTATTATCCAATCTTGTGAGTTTGATTTTAATTTGAGCAGACTTGAACGATATTTGGTGATGGTCAATGAAGCCCGTATTGAGCTACTGCTGGTTTTGACCAAAGTAGATTTAGTAAATCCTGAACAATTAGAACAGATGGTTGCTAAAATTCAGCAGTATGGTGTTAAGAGTATAGCCATTAGTAATGTGACGGGTATTGGAATAGATCAAATCAGAGATACTATGGAGAAGGGAAAAACCTATTGTCTATTAGGTTCCTCAGGTGTCGGAAAAACTACGCTCCTTAATCATCTCATCGGAACAACTCCTCTAAAGACAACTCCGGTTAGTGGAACAGGAGAAGGTCGACACACGACAGTACGTCGTCAACTCCTGTTGCTCGAACAGGGTTCTCTAATGATTGATACACCGGGAATGCGTGAACTTGGAATCTTAGGGATGAATGAGGGGATTGATGAGAGCTTTTCAGACATCACTAAACTTACGACCTTTTGCAGATTCTCAAATTGTACCCATACAAATGAGCCTGGCTGTGCCTTGGTTAGAGCTATAGACCAAGGAGAACTGAGTCCAGAGCATTACTCCAACTATCTGAAAATTAAGAAAGAATCTGTTTTTAATGAAATGTCCTATATTGAAAAACGTAAAAAAGATAAAAAGTTTGGACAGTTTGTTAAAAATGTCCTGAAACACAAAAATAAATGAGCAATTGGGACACCGAACGAATAAAGATAGATTGTGCGAAGCCACAATCTGATCCGATTGTTGGACAAGCCCATTTGATGCATGGTGTTCTAACCTTATTTTTAGGGGGGCCAGTGTAAACACGATTAAGCCTCAAAATTCATCGGATATCATTCCCCATTAAATTGAGGTTTTCGTTTTTCAAGAAACGCACGGTATCCTTCCAGATAGTCCCGACTGCCAAAACAGCGGTCCATTGCGTCATGCACCTTGCGTTCATCATGTTCGTTGGGATTTTCCTTGAGATAATTGTCAATGGCTACTTTAGAGGCTCTAACGCTGAGCGGCGCGTTATGGGCAATGGTATTGGCATATTTTTCGGTGAAGGCCTGAAGTGAATCGGGCGTCACGCATTGTTGGATGAGGCCCATTCGCATGGCATCGGTTGCATCATAGACTCTGGCGGTGTAAAGCATTTCACGGGCAAATGCAGGCCCGACCACATCAACCACCCGTTTCACATTTTCATAGCCATAGGCAATACCGAGTTTGGCTGGTGGAATAGAAAATTTGCAGTCATCGGCGGCAATTCTCAAATCACAGCTCAGGGCAATGGCGCACCCGCCACCCATGCAGAATCCGCGGATCATGGCAATGATGGGTTTTTCTGATTCACGCAACGCCTGAAATGCCGCATAGGTTGTTTCTTCATAATGTTTGACCGCAGCCGCAGTGTTTCGGTTGGTTTCAAATTCAGAGATATCCGCTCCGGCAATAAAAGCCTCTTCCCCGGCTCCTCGCAGGACCAGGACACGAACGTCAGGGTCCTGATTGAAGTACGCAACGATTTCAGGAATGGTGCGCCACATATCGAGACTGACCGCATTTCGTCGTTCAGGTGTATTGAAGGTGATCCAGCCCAGAGGTCCTTGTTTGTGAGCCAGAAGTTTGTTATTGGCAAATTCTTTCATGACACGATCCTTGATTGATTATTGGTTTAGATAGTGATGGTATGATTTAAATCATGCTGAGGAAAAAACAACCGTTCGATTTTTAGTCGGACATCTCGTTCAGATCAAGTGAAAGTCCTTCACGGGAACACGCTTCCAGATAGCGGTTATATAATCCGCTCTGATCCTGCGACACAGGGAGTTTGCTGGCTGACAATGATTTTTGTCCAGTCAACAGCAGTTTTTTAGTCACTTCCCTGGGAATTTGCAGAACAGTGCGAAGCGTGTAGGCAAACAGGCAGGCTGAAGCATGTCCTGTCAGAATTTGACGCCGAATCTGAGGGGAAATGGTCTGTTTTCCGAGACATTTGAGGCTTTGTCCATACAATGCGAGGGTTTCCTTGAGATGATGATCAATCTGTTTTTTCCTGTCGGTTCCCTGTTCGGCTTCAAACACTTCCAGTCGTAGTTGTTCCATCCAGATCCGTGCCTGTAAAAAAAATGGAACAGGGCTTTGAGGCCGGAAAAACTCCATTTGTTTTGAAATTTTGAGCATTTCCTTGTGCAGGATTGAAACTTCAAGCAAGGTCAGCACCATGGCCATCAGCGAACGTTCAATTTTGTCGATGGACGCATCAGTCATCATTTCTTTTTTGTGCTCAAACATTTCTGAGAGAGCTTGGATGTTCAACGGTTGGATCAACTCAAACATGTGTGGCAACGATTGTTGATAGCGGATGATCTGATTGAGCAGGCGAAGATTGTCTTCAAAAATCTGATACACATCTTTGTAACGAGAGTCCTTGGTCTCATTCTTGTTTTTTTCCATGTGTCCCAGACCTGCTTTTTCCTGCTTCTGCTGAAAATATTTAACAAGATTTTTCTGATAGGTCCGATAGGCCGCAATGATCAGTTTGGTCATCATGGGGTCGCACATGCCACAACCGAGCGGAATCATGCTTTGCATCAAGACTTTTCGTGACTGGTCCACTTCCAGTTTTGCTCCGGCTTTGATGATGCTGGAAACCAGTGCGAGTCGGGCACTGTGCTGAAGCGGGTTCTGTTCCAGTTCCTTGACAAACTTCTGGTTTTTCTGGTTGGGGTTGTAGGGCAGAATTTCATAAGCAGATTTTCGGGCACGCGCATCATCAGTCGGAAGTTTTTCACGGGTTATCAGAATTTTCTGGAACAGGTTGGACGCCGAGTTCATCAGACCGGAACGGTGACCTTCAACTTCCTGGACACGAAGAAAAAATTCCTGATAATACAGGGAGCGTAAATCAGGAATGCACCCCGGATCAGTAGGATCAAAAATACTGTTCAGATAACTCCGAGTGCCTGGAGTTTTGCTGTTTTTCTGTTTGAGTGCGCCGGGATTCTGGGCCATGATGATTGTTTCCTGCCTTGTTTTTAGATAAGGAACATTCGAAAAATAACTTCCATAACTTTTTAAAAAACATTTCCTGCCGGACATGCGTAGAGACGCGCGTTTCGCACGTCTCTACAAACCTGGGCAAGATGCGGTGGTTAAATAAATTTGGTCAGTTATTCTTTTGTTGTTCCTAAGCGTCGTACCGTGGTTAGTTTTTATCTTCCCCCACATCCAGTGAAAACATTTTTTCAACCAGTTCCTTCATATTTTCCAGGGATTCACTCCATTCAAAGCTTTCCATTTGTGAATAGAGATCATCAAACATGCTCTTGACAGTTTCCATGAGAGCAATCTGTTTGCGGCGACGTTCGGCCTGAACCAGAAAAATTTCATAGTTCTGAATCACCGAAGTGAAAAAATCGAGTTCATCAAATACATCCGGTGATTCTGTGACAAAAAACAATTGTCGTTTCTTGCCCCAGAAACACCGTCGATCCTGATCACTGATAAACCATGTGTCCTGATTGTCTGCATGATTGGCCTGGTCAGCGCCAAGGAACAGCAGGTCTTTCAGTTTTTCAGTATATTTTTGATCCCCATACACCATTTCCAACGATGTGCTGGTTCCTGAAAAACTGACAATGAAGGGTCGATGCAGCACTTCCATGCTGTTGACGATGATGTCAAACAGTTGTTGGGCATTGCCATTGGAAACACGTTTGATCAGATCGGTAAAACTGCGTAGAACAACATTGTTGAAGGTTTTATGCAGACTCAACAACTCATTGATGGAAGCCGTCCTTCGGTGCATGGATGCGGCTTCTTCTTCGGAAAGCGGTTGTCGGGTTTTGTTTGAACTCTCTTTTTTGGCCTGAAGGAACAGGCGCAGAATATTTTTTTTGAGTGTGCTGCGATAACTGGTGTTAGGCTGATATTCAATCAGGGAAACATTGGGGTCCGTCGCTATTGTCTCCAGAATCTCTCTTCGCTGGGCGTCGGTGCGTGCCAAAATCAGAAATTTGCTCTGGGAAATATGTGTGGCAACAGGTTGGTTCCTGATAAAATCGAGAGTTTCCTGACATTGTGTGGCACTGATATCCCAGTCAAATACGATAATATGCGGTGTAAACATCAGACACGAACCAATCGCACCATCACCTGTATCCACATGAACAGTAAAGTTGCCTTCTTTCATGACCTCTGCCAGGCTTTTCTGGGTGTCCTTATGGTCATGAATCACCAGAATGACAAAATCTTCAGTAATCATTTGATGCTTCTGATTCTGGGTTGAGCCTACGGATTCCATTCTGGTAGTTTTGTTCAGATTCAACATAAATTTTCAGATTATCTAAAAAGGTTGCTGATTGAGTCTCACGTTTTCACAGTGCAATCACCCTGCATGACGGCCTCTGTTTCTGTCTATAACAAAACGAATGCGTTTGGGCTAGTATTTCATGGCTGATTTATTATGTCCTTCTGGAAAGAGAAAGGTAAAGACCAATGTTTGTTGTCTTCAAGGCAGAAAACACGACAGAAGAAGTCCCTCGTGGGAAGGCTACGGGATAGAACATGATAGACGTTGACGTCCATTCAAGATCAGAAGCGAAGCAGGCGGTTTATCCTGAAACATTTTTTAAGAGAGGTGTTTCATGGCCCGGTACAGTGAATCCACAATAAAAAATTCTCTGAATTCATCGGCTTCATTTTGCAAAAGAAGTTCCTCAAGCAATTCCGCTTTTTTCTCAGGATCCGCAAAATGCAGTTCACTGTTTTTGATCAGATGAAGCTGAATTCGGAGTTCACGACCATAAACGTCAGAGATTGGAGGGACATCACCATATAAACTGATCACTTCATCATATTCTGACAGGGTTTCATCATCCAGATTATCATCATGGGAGGAGAACAGAACATCACGGTTCAACTGATCCAGAATGAGATTCCTGATCATTTCAAGTTTGTATAAAGGCGGGATAAGTCCTGTTTTTCTGACATGCCGGAGCAATTCCATGTTTGCCAGGATATTCTGGATCAAAGCCTGATAGAATTTGGGAAAATCATCCTGACTCAGAACCGAGCGTGATAAGCCGCTGGTGATCACCTCAAACAAAGCCCGTTCTTTGGTTTTGCGACGGAGGTTGTAGGAGGCCTGCATATCAAAAATAAGATACATATCCTCAAAAATATTTTCCGTGATCTGGTTGACAATTGTGCGATCAATTCCATCCGGGTTGATTTTCACTCTCTTGTAGTTTGCCCTCATATGCCTCGCTTATCAGTCTTCATTTGCATGTCACCAGGTTGTCTATCGGATCTGTCTCTGGTTTAATTGACCATCTGGAGAAATCTTTCCAGTTAGAACTTAAAAATATTTTTTTTTACCAGAAAAAGGAACTGTCAGAAAGAATACATGACACGTCCCACGCCATGCAGGATCAACCCTTTTCTGGTTTCAGGCGTGGAAAAATCATCAAAAGTAAACGCCTTACCGGGGCGGATACCATTCAGTTCAAGATCAAACCGTAGTTTTTTGTCCATTGCCCAGGAAATGATATTGTCCCACTCCAGACCTATGTAGCGCACATAAGTCCCTTTGTCATTGAATACTGGCTGGTCCCGATTCATTTCATACAGACCCGCTTCATAAAAAATGGAGTCATCCTCAGACTTTACCTTATACCGCAGTCCCTGCATGGAAGTGTTGTTGATGGAGTGTCCCAACCCTGTGCCACCACGTAAATTCATTTCGGAGCCATTGAAATAAAACCGGTTTCCCTGATAGGCTCCAGGCATGATTTCATAATATCCATACAATGTTTTCAGATAATTTTTCCCCACATTGTCGGGATCTTTGTGTTCCTTGTCTCCACGGGCGTAAAGATTGAGGAACGTGAGTTTGTGGTTCCCGAGCCGGTAGCTGAATTCAAATTCTGACGACAGCGCATTGAAACTGTGTTTGGCCAGTTTGCGTTCATCCAGTGGACTTCCCTCTCCCAGATTGGCTGGAATCAGCCCGTATTGGTCTTGCAACAGGTGATAGCGGCGCAAGCCCTGAGTGGCATTGACATCAAAACTCAGATTGATCGAGGAGGTTTCCCATAAAATCCGCAAGCCGCCAAATTGCTGTTCAAACGCGTCATAATACATGATGCGATTATCCAGATCACGCACATAGATATCATTTTGTCCCGGGGTGGAAACTTCATCATCGGCAGGAATCGGGGCACGGGCCGTGAGGCCACCCATCGGAATATTTCTTTCAGTATAAATGATCCGGTAGATTTCAACATTGAACTTGTTCAACGGATTCCCTGCTTCATCCACATCATCAAATATCGGATAATCCAGTGAAAGAAAATAGAGCATGTCGGATGGATGTGGTGCCGTTTTCATGGCGCCGGCTTCATAGCACCATGTCCCTGCGGTGCATTGCTGGGAAACTCCGGACAGAATTCCGGAAAACACCTTGCCGCGTCGGTCACCGATATTGATGTAATGTTTACCCAGTTTCAGGATGCCGTGCGGATTGGAATTGTATTCCAGATAGGCCTGACGTGCCTGGATGTCTGTTTCCTGGGACTGCGGAGTTCGGTGGCTGTTTTCTGTTTTCAGATCAGAGTCATTAAAGGGATCCTGAACCGCCTGAAGTTCCAGATTGATGGAAATCATGCGGTGCATGACGGAGCGGATCCTTAACCGGATTTCCTGATCAATCACCGTTTCACCGGATTCATACCTGCTCTCAATCCCCGGAACATCGCTTCCAGTGCGGTAATTGGCCCTCAACCGGTAGTCGCCTGAAAGTTGAATCCCGGGAGAAAAGGCCCAACGGTCTTCTTTTTCTTCAATATCACCGCGTTCCAGAGGAATAAAATTGGACTGGGCCAGACAACCCATGGAGTATCCAAGTAAAATCAGTAATATTCCCCAAAAACGAAGTGGCATAATTGATGACTCAGGTATAATGATGAAATGAATAAACTCATGGAAAAAGCCTGCACGAAAGGAAACACGTTAAAGAGAAATGCCAGTCATATTCAAGCGTTTTCTCCCGGCCTTGCAACCATGGACAACCGATTGTAACAAGGCGCTCAATAAACGGGCACCTTTCAGAAGTTGTGACAAGTAGCTGACAGTTTGAATGTGCCATTCCGACAGCGCGAAATACGAGCAACGAGGGATCTTAAACCTGTGGTAAAAAAAGCATTCCTTCAGCGAGAGGGCAAACTGCAAACAGAAAAATGAAAGGTCCCCAATTCTGTTATATTTATTTCCGGCGATCGCCTTATCCCTTGATTGTTAATGTGTCCTGAAACTATATGAAGCATTTTTCTGAACCCGACTCACAATCCGCGCAGTCTCTTGAAGGAGGTGCTCCTTGCTGAAAATGGATGAATCCCGAAAACGTCTGTTGATGCTGATCCTTGCGTTTCCCATGCTGATTGTGATCAGTGGCAGTATTTATATGTATGGCATGCAAATCCTGGAGGGTGAAGAACGCAGTTTTCTTCAAAGCATGGAATGGGCTTCTGAAACCCTGACCACAACCGGCTATGGCCGTGATGCGATGTGGCGGCACCCATTGATGATTCTGTTTGTCATCCTGTTACAGGCCATGGGTATGTTTTGGGTGTCGTTGATTGTCCCCCTTTATTTGATTCCTTATCTTGAGGCGCGTTTCAACATCCGCCTCCCTGTAAAAGCCGACAGCAAACTTTCAGGGCATGTGGTCATTTTTCGTTATGGTTCGACAATGACACGTCTGCTGCTCGAATTGAAACAGGCCGGCATTCCTGAACTGGTGATTGAAAGTAATGACTCTCTGGCCAGAAAATTGTTTGATAGCGGAATATCCGTCATTTATGGAGAAATGGAAGACGGGATTCTGAACCATGTCAATCTGAACAACGCCCGTGCTCTCATCGCCAACGGATCGGATGAAGACAATGCCGGCTTCGTGCTGACGGCCAGACAATTGGGGTTCCAGAAAGAAATTTATACGTTTGCCGAAGATCCATACCACCGCCATCCACTCATGCTCGTGGGGAGTACAGCGGTGTTTTCGCCCTATCACATTCTGGCCGCGGCTATTGTCGTACAGGCCACCACCGAAATTGACGCCAGAATCCCTGACATCAGGAAAATCGCTCCTGGAAAACTGTTTCTGGCAAAAATCAGGATTCATCCCTCCTCCGCCTTGGCTTCAAAAACCATCAGGGAAGCCCGGATCAGCGCGGATTTCGGGGTCACCGTGCTGTCACAGTGGGTCAAGGGAAATCTGCTGATTCCTGTAGACACTCAAATGCGGCTGGAACCTCATGGGATTCTGGTAGCGACCGGCACCAAATCCGGGCTCGAAAAATTGCGTCATGCCCTGGGAACAACCCTGGCCTCCAGAAAGGATGGCCATTTCATCCTGATCGGCTATGGGCAGGTGGGAAAAAAAATCAAGGAGTTGCTGGAAGCCCTCAAAGAGACTGTCACCGTCATGGATGCTGAACACAAACCCGGAGTGGATTTTGTAGGCAATATTCTGGATACAAAAATGCTGGAAAGCCTGGAAATCGCTTCAGCCAAAGCCATCATTCTTGCGGTAAATTCTGATAGCGCGGCTCTTTTTGCGACGGTTGCCATCAAAGATTTGATGGAAGAAGTCACGGTCATCACCCGAGTGAATCACGATGAAAATCTGGAAAATTTGTATAGTGCCGGAGCTGATTTCGCGATATCTGTCAGTCATGTTTCCAGCCAGATCCTGTCCTATCATCTGCTGGGGGAGTCCGTAAACAACCAGAAAAATGATCCGCTCCTCAAAGCAGTCAAGGTCCCGGCGTTGCATGGCCAGAATTTTTACAGCATCAATATGCGTTCCAGCACGGGTTGTTCCCTGATTGCTCTGGAACGACACGCTTCAGAACAAATCATCCACATTCCACCGCTTCCCGATGATTTTTGTTTTCACAAAGAGGACATTTTGCATGTTTCAGGCAATGAGCGGGAACTACAGCAATTTTGTGAGATTTATCATGCAGTAGCGGTTGATATTCACACAGCATGAATGTTCAACCACTACACGTGACAGGGGATTAATCGAGTTCGATGGAGGAGAGTAATTCGATCTGATCCAGCACTTTGCCTGTGCCGAGGGCAACGCAGGTCAAGGGATCTTCAGCATGAAACACGGGCAGACCTACCTGCTGACGCAACAGGACATCCAGACCAGACAGCAGAGAACCACCACCGGCCAGAACGATGCCCTTGTCCACGATATCCGCGGCCAGTTCAGGAGGCGTGCGTTCCAGTGCGTTCCGAACGGTCTGCACAATCACTCCGCTGACATCGGACAGTGCTTCCCGGATTTCTTCTTCGCTCAACAACAGTGTTTTAGGAATTCCGGTCACCAGATCACGGCCCCGTACTTCCTGTGTTTTGGGTTCGCCAACCGGATAGGCGGAACCGATCTTGATCTTGATTTCTTCGGCACTCCGTTCGCCAATCAGCAGATTATATTTTTGTTTGACAAACTGCATGATGGTTTCATCCATCGCATCGCCGCCAACTCGTGCGGAATCACTGTAAACAATACCGGCAAGTGAAATCACAGCAACTTCGGTGGTGCCCCCGCCGATATCCACGATCATGTTTCCGCTGGCTTCTGTCACGGGCAATCCGGCGCCGATCGCCGCGGCCATCGGTTCTTCAATCAGAAAAACCTCTTTGGCGCCTGCGGATTCAGCCGCTTCACGGACAGCTCTCCGTTCCACCTGCGTGATGCCTGAAGGCACAGCGATGATGATCCGGGGTTTGAATTTCATGAGGGAAAATCGCTTTTGTGTCAGTTTGATGAAATATCTCAGCATTTCCTGTGTGATATCAAAATCGGAAATGACCCCATCTTTCATGGGGCGAATCGCAGTGATGCTGCCGGGAGTCCGGCCCAGCATCAATTTTGCTTCCTGACCAACGGCCAGAACCTTGTAACTGCCATGCTGGTCCCGTTGAACAGCAACAACAGAGGGCTCACGTATGACAATGCCATGCCCTCTCATGTAAACCAGCGTATTTGCTGTTCCCAGATCAATAGCCAGATCTTGTGAAAAATACTTGCTTAATGACGCAAACGCCACGGTGTTCTCCATAATAAATCAGTGTAAAATCAACATTCTGAGCTTTCAGAACGCAACCTCCGACACACTTTAGAGAACCGCTTGAATAGAACAAGTTTTTTCTATTTTCGGCCTCAGGAGCCTGTTGTCCACACCTCACAAGAGCGCGTCAGCGCTTCCACGTCGTCATTAAAATTTATCATGATTTCAGGGGTTGATGTATTGCGTCTTGGTCTGATTTGTCTTATGGTTTGCGCCTGCATGCCAACAGCGTTCAATTTTTGATCATAATTCCGTTCAGGACGACTCATGAACAGCCTATTAAAATTTTTTGGAAACACCAATAAAAAGACCTTGAAGCGTTACAAACCGCTTGTCGCCAAAATCAACGAACTGGAACCCGCAATGAAGCAGTTGAAGGCTGAGGATTTTGCGGAAAAAACCCGTGAATTCCGGACTCGACTGCAAAATGGTGAGTCCCTGGATGCCCTTCTGCCTGAAGCGTTTGCCCTGGTTCGGGAAGCGAGTCTGCGAATCATCGGAGAACGGCATTATGATGTGCAGTTGATCGGTGGCATTGCTCTGCATGAAGGAAATATCGCTGAAATGCAGACTGGCGAAGGAAAAACACTGGCTTCGACTTGTCCGGCCTATCTCAATGCCTTGCCGGGAAAAGGGGTTCATATCGTCACTCCGAATGATTATCTTGCGCGCCGTGACAGTCAATGGATGGGGAAAATATATGGTTTTCTGGGACTCACAGTGGGTTTGATTCAGCATGGGTATTCCGACCAGGAACGAAAAGACAATTACAACTGTGACATCACCTATGGAACCAACAACGAATTCGGTTTCGATTATTTGCGCGATAACATGAAATTTTCCAAAGAGGATTTCACCCAGCGCGGCTATCATTACGCGATTGTGGATGAGGTGGACAGCATTCTGGTGGATGAAGCCCGAACTCCATTGATTATCAGTGGTCCGACGGAGGACAACATTGATAAATATGGTCGCATCAATCGTCTGGTCTTTGGTTTGAAACGGGAGATTCACAAAGAAGAAGTTTCAAAACTTCTGCCAGAAGAAAACTATGACATCCATCCCGACTGGGAGGCGATGGAAGATCATGACGTTGTCCGTACCGGTGATTACTCCCTGGATGAAAAATCACGCAACACGAACCTGACCGAACACGGTGCTGAAAAAATTGAGCAACGGCTGAAAGCGGCGGGCATGCTTAAAATGGAAAGCAGTCTGTATGATTTTGAAAACATCGAAATTCTCCACCATGTGACCCAGGCTCTCAAAGCGCACTATGTGTTCCGCAAGGATGTGGATTATGTGGTACAGAACCGGCAAGTGGTGATTGTGGATGAGTTCACCGGAAGACTGATGCCGGGCCGAAGATTCAGCGACGGACTCCACCAGGCTCTGGAAGCCAAGGAAAGTGTCCCGGTAGAGCGTGAAAACCAGACGCTGGCCACCATCACCTTCCAGAATTATTTCCGTCTGTATGAAAAATTGGGCGGGATGACCGGAACCGCGGAAACAGAGAAAGAAGAATTTAAAAAAATCTATAACCTCGGGGTTGTGGTTATTCCAACCAACAGGCAGGTGGTTCGGATTGATAATCCTGATGTGATCTTTAAAACCGTAAAAGCTAAATATCTGGCTGTGGTGAACCATATCAAACAACTGTATGCCACCGGGCAGCCTGTGCTGGTGGGGACCGTCTCGATTGAAGTGTCTGAAACGCTGAGCCGTATGTTGCATCAGGCCAAAATTCCCCATGAAGTTCTCAATGCCAAGCATCATGAACGCGAAGCGGAAATCATTTCGCTTGCCGGGCATTTCAAGTCTGTGACCATTGCGACCAATATGGCCGGGCGCGGAACAGACATCAAACCCACCAAAGAAGCGCTTGAAGTCGGGGGCCTCTTTGTTCTTGGAACCGGACGCCATGACAGTCGGCGTATTGACAATCAGCTTCGTGGACGATCGGGTCGTCAGGGCGATCCCGGCGCCTCACAATTTTATCTGTCTCTGGAAGATGAGCTTTTAAGAATTTTTGGTGGAGAGCGAATCTCCAAAATGATGGACCGCCTGAACATTGATGAAAATGAGCCCATCGAACATGTGCTCATTTCCAAGGCCATTTCCAATGCCCAGAAAAAAGTGGAAGGTCATCACTTTGAAATACGGAAACATGTTTTGGAATATGATGATGTCATGAACCGACAGCGAGCGGTTATGTATGGACGGCGCAGGGATATTCTGGAAGCGGACATCAAAAGTGTGTTTCTGGATATGTCGGATGAAATCATTGAAGAATTCATGGAACTGTATTGCAGTCACAAATATTCCGATCAATGGGATGTCCAGGAATTCAACCAGCAATTCATCAGTGTGTTTGGCATGATCCCCAATGAACAATGGTATGAGGAATCTGTTGCGCGCGATCAATATCTGGATATTCTGGTTAAATACTCCGAAGAAGTCTTCAATAAAAAAGCCACCTATTTTCTGGAGGTGTTCCGCAATACAGCTCAAGAAGGACAAACCGAGGCTGATTTTCAATGGATGTCTGAGGACCTGACCCGGCATGTGATATTAAGGGTGCATGACAATTTATGGAAAGAACATTTGCTGGCGATGGATCATCTCCGTGAAGGGATCGGTTTGGTGGGATATGCTCAGAAAAAGCCACTGGATGAATACAAACGGCAGGGGTTTGAAATGTTCCGCGGGTTGATTCACCGGATCAATGTCGAAGCCATTCGCACGTTTTATCATCTCACGGTGAATCAAACCATTGTCGAACCGATAGCTCCCAAAGAGCCTGAAATGGTGTTGATGCATGGAAATCCCGAAGAAATAAAAGATACCAAGCCGGCAAACATACCTGTCAGGAAACTTGATGGGGTGGGACGGAATGAATTATGCCCCTGCGGAAGCGGGAAAAAGTTCAAGAAATGTCATGGCCAAATTGAGCAGAGTGCCTGACAATCATGGTTATGAGGGCTGGTCTTCAGAGTCGTCCTGTGTCTGTGGAGGCCATTCCTTGACCAGCACCACACAAGTCCCTCCTCCAGATGGAAACTCAAACTCTACCGAATCAAACGCAGTTCTCGCAATGGTAATTCCGCGGCCATGAGACATTAAAAAATAGGCTGCCTCATCTTCCATAGCAGGAATTTCTTTCAAACTGAAGCCTTTGCCTTGATCCAGAATTTTGAGCTTGAGGGCTTGTTCGGTCAGCAAAATTTGAACTGTCATATAACGATCTGAATACGGTCTGGTTTCCTGCCGTTCCTTGATGGTATCAAAAAATTTTTCTTCGCCATCTTCAAGGTCCCTCAGGTCAGAAGATACCTCAAAATTTCCATGCACCATTCCATTCATCATGATTTCATACACGCCAATGCACATGATTTCCCGTTTGTTTTCCGGAAAATAATAGGCCAGCAGTTGATGGCACAAGGGCAGAATCTGTTGAATTTTATTCAGATGAAATATCCGCTCTTTTTCCAGAGAACGGGTCAGGTTCCATTGCCGTAACTCATACTGGCTTTGTTGCCATGAAATTTCATCACGGTGCCTGTTGAGCTGGAGGCTCAGTTCAATCGTCCGTTCAGCCCGTTGCAAATCTTGTGGCGTAAATGGTTTGGTGAGGTAATCAATGGCACCTGCTTTCAAGGCCTCAAGAACATCAATGGTAGAGTTTTTTGCGGAGATCACTATGATCGGAATAAAATGTGTTTCAGGATTGTTTTTTAGCCGATAGATCAATTCCATGCCGTTCAATTCAGGCATCATCAGATCCGTGACAATCAAATCCGGTTTTGCTCCGGATCTGAGAGCGGTCAGGCATTCATAACCATCTGCGGATTCGATAAACGTAAATTTGAATTTACGAATCACACGCAGACCGATCCTCACCGTGTCACGCACTGAAGGTTGATCATCAACAATCATGATGGTTACATTTTTTCGTTCAGTCATAAGCCTTCCTGAATCATACAGGCAATTTATTGCATATGTCGCAGAGCCATTAACAAAACAGAAAAAAGAGGCATGGATAAGGGGGATTCTATCCACTCAGTTTTAATCTGATTTGAATTTTGTATTGTATCCTCATAGCACTTATATCAGGTTCATAACGTATCAAAGAGCGAAAAGGAAGTCCCATTTATAAAAAAACCTGTTTTTTAGAGTCAGCTTATGAAAACCCTGAATCAATCTCGTCATATTCATTTTTCCGGAATTTGTGGAACCGCAATGGCATCCCTAGCGGTTCTCCTCAAAAACCGGGGCATCCGCATTACGGGTTCGGACAACAATGTGTATCCGCCGATGAGCACTTTTCTGGAACAAAACAGCATCGCCATTTTTGACGGATATTCTGAAAAGAACTTTCCTGAAATACCAGACCTGGTGGTTCTTGGTAACGCGCTTTCCCGGGGCAATCCTGAAGTAGAATGGGTGATGGCCCAGAAAATTCCATACATTTCCATGGCAGAGTTGCTCAAACTGTATTTCATCCGTGGCAATACCTCACTGGTTGTGACAGGAACTCACGGCAAAACCACGACAACGTCCCTGTTGTCATGGGTGTTTGACGTCGCCGGCAAAGATCCTGGATTCATGGTGGGCGGAATTGTGGAGAATTTTGGCACAAGCTGCCGGGAAGGGTATGGTGGTTTTTTTATCACGGAGGGCGATGAATATGACACCGCGTTTTTTGACAAGCGCTCCAAATTTTTCCATTATCTGCCTGATTTGCTGATTCTCAACAACATCGAATTTGATCATGCCGATATTTTTGATTCGTTACAGGATATTCTGAAGGCCTTCAGATACCTGTTGCGACTGGTGCCTCAAAATGGGTTGATCGTGGCTAATGGCGACGATGCCAATGTGATGTCGGTCATTGAGCACGCGTTCACGCCGTGTGTGACTTTTGGGAAAAATCTAAATTGCATGGTTCAGATCAGGGACATCATGCCAGTCGCTTCCGGAACCACCTTCACCCTGCACTGGCGTGACCGGCAAGATTACGAATTTCAGATTCCGCTCATGGGGGAATATAATGTGTCCAATGCCACAGCGGTTGCGATTTCGGCGATTCATTACGGAATCACACCCGAGCAGATTCAGCGGGCATTTGATCTGTTCAGTGGAGTAAAACGCAGGCAGGAACTGCGAGGCATTGCCCGGGGCGTGCTTGTGTATGATGATTTCGCGCATCACCCGACAGCAATTCAGAAAACGATTCAGGCCATTCGGCAACGACATCCACGGCAACGGGTGTTCGCGGTGTTTGAACCGAGAAGCAATACCAGCGTTATCAACGTGCACCAGGCAGCGATGGTCAGTGCGTTTGAAGGCGCTCATGAAGCGATCATTGCCTTGCCGTATCGGTTCGACAAGATCCCCGTCGAAAAACGACTGGATATTCAGGCTGTAGAACAGCAAATGCGTGAGCGTGGACAAATGTGTAAAACCTTTGCCAGAACGGAAG
The DNA here is from genome assembly GCA_015232315.1 of SAR324 cluster bacterium. Classification (NCBI taxonomy): domain Bacteria; class Deltaproteobacteria; species SAR324 cluster bacterium. The sequence continues at coordinate 120,992 of JADFZZ010000008.1, forward strand.
ACATTCTGGAGTATCTGGTGAGCACGGTACAAAGTGGCGATGTGGTATTGATCATGAGCAATGGTAAATTCGACAACATCCATCTCCGCTTGCTGGAAATGCTGGAATAATCTGGAAAACTGAAACTATGTTCCGTGTACTCTGTTACTGCGCAAAATCCCTGTTGCTTTTCATTATTATTGCATCACACAACCCGACCCGGCTTCTGGCCCGGGAGTCCATGAAACAGCAGTCCTTTTTTTATGGCCAGGGTGGACCCGCTATTGAAGCATCCCGCTGGATGTCCCCTGCGACGATTGTCACCACCCATTATTGGGCCACGGCCAATCGTATCAAGATTGTACTGAATACTTCCAGGGAAGTGCCCTATGTTTATGGATGGGACACCCACACACAACGCATGTATGTCGATTTTATTGATGTGGAATCTTTCACGCCACCTCAAGCCATGTTGCATGAAGAAAACGGAGTATTGAAGCAAATCCTGCTGGAACCGCTGAATCAGCGGATCACACGCTTGTGGATACAGCCCGCAAAACCCTTGATGCCCAAAATCACCGCTTATACGGTCGCCACCCGAAATACCATCACCATACGTCTGGAAGAAGAGGAAGTCCCGGTTGAACAAGCCGTCATCGCCCGGCCAACTCCGGCACAAACCATACGTCCTGTCACCATTATTATTGATCCGGGGCATGGAGGAAATGATCCCGGAGCGAGCGCGTTCGGAGTGAATGAAAAAGATATTGTGCTTCAGGTAGCAAAAAAGCTGTATCGTTTGCTCCTGAAAAATACCCCGCACAAGGTTTTCATGACACGTCAGGGAGATTCTTATGTTTCCAGAGAAAAACGAGCACAGTTTGCCCGTAATAAAAAAGGAGATCTGCTGATTTCACTGCACACCAATTCTCATACCGACCCGATGGTGCATGGGATTGAATTGTATTATCTGGAATCTGTGAGAGACCAGGCATCCATGAATGCGGCAATCAGGGAAAATGAAATGAGCGATCAGGAAATCCATCAACTGGCGGATGTTCTGCAAAATCTGTCTCTCCGCAAACACACCTCGTTATCCAACCAGCTTGCCAGGTCACTCCATGACAGACTGATGCAGGCCATCACCTCACGCTATGCCGAGTTCCCCCGGGATCTGGGGATCAAGGAAGCTCCCTTTTTGATTCTCATGCATTCCCGGATGCCTTCGGTGCTGATGGAACTGGCGTTCATCACCAATCCTGAAGAAAACCAGCGGCTCACCAACCGTGATTACCAGCAGGTGCTGGCAGAAGGAATGTTTCATGGCATCCAGGAATTTTTACTGAAAAGAACCAGTCGCCTATAAATTTTCCAACCGAATTTCAGTCGGATGCAGAAAGAATGATTTCAGCACTTCTTCAAAATCCGTTTCACGGATACGGTTAAAATCTTCCCGGGTAACATAAAAATAATCCGCCACCTGATGACCAATGGTGGTGATCAGGGACTGCTGGATATGAATGCCGGCATTGTCAAACGCTCGTGCCATTTTATAATAGACCAGAGGCGCGTCTTCCAAAGTGATTTTGACACGCATGAAATCCATGTCCTCACGCAGGTATTTCCCATTTACCTCCCGGACAATATAACTTTTCTGATCAGCCTCCAGAAACTCGAGGCGCAGTTTGGAATTGTAGATAAAATCAGAATTCAGTGTGATCAGTTGCGGGGGTTGCCCCTCCAGAATCCGTGCTTCCAGTTCTCTTGGAAAAATCAGATCATTGCTCCCCTGACTCGATACCTGAAAATAATAACAGAAGCCAACGGTTCCGTCGGCCATAACCAACTGATTCATTTTACCGGATTCAATATTGATTCTTCTCGCACTGAGGGCATACGCAACCCGACTGTGAATCTGTGGATAATCCCTGACATAAATCAACACACCGTTGATGCTTCCCCGGGCATTGGTCAAGACATTCACAATGATGGGTTTGTTCTTGAAATCCACAAAACTCAACATTTTATTGGCCAGCACATTCGGCGTTTCGCTCAGCAGAAACCGGTTGGGGAACGCCATGAAGAACCATTCAATCAAAGGCGTGAACGATTCGGTCAACTGGCGGATGGTTTCATCGGTCAGATACTGCCTGATGGTACGAATGAGTTTATCGGTGTATTCATCCGTGCCCTTGGCATCCAGCGAGCCTATTTTCAGATATTTCCACATGGAATGCAGATCGTTCTCAACACGCTGTAATTTTTGAAATTCACGACTGTTCACATTGGCCAGAGGTTGAAACAGCGTCACTTTCAAATCATTCTGCAGGCTGGCATTGATCAGCAGATCAATCCGGGTATCGGTTTCCAGATCCTGCTTTTTATTTCTGAGATAGAGCAGAATGGAGACCATCGGATCATCCATGCCACCAGCTTTCATTTCAGAATAAACACGATACATTTCCTCAAAAAAGTTTCTGAGGCTTTTGGTATCTTTTGCCGTCGTATCACTCACAGAACTGTAATCAGAAATATTGACCAGAAACAACAAAATCACCTGAATCAAATCACGGTTTGCCACCTCAAAAAAACGTTGAAGGGCCTGATCATAATACGCTGTGGTTTTGCTGAGTCGAACAACGGTCATGTGATGGGCAATCATGAGAGTGATCAGATTGAACAGTTGCTCATCGTCATAGCCCAGACGTTCCAGCGCATGAATCGCCAGGGATGTTCCGGAAATCTGATGTTTGGTTTTGGGCTCTATTTTTCCAACATCATGAAACAGCACACCCCATTTGAGAGCCAGAATGTGTTTGGGTTCCAGATAGTTGTATAATTCAGGATAGTTCTTTTTGAGATACATGAGTTCTTCCTGACAACGGTCCATTGCCTTCAGGGTGTGGACACAGACAGGATATTGATGATACGTCAGATTCCTCAACAAAAACCGCATCTGGTTCCATTCAGGAATAAATCGGCCCAGCAGTGTATTGGCATGACCAAACCCGTCATTGGGGTCACTGATCTCATGCATCACCCTGAGAGCTCTCGCGACATAGGGTGTCAGCATCAACTCGGTGAATTTTTCCCGGATCCGGCGACGATTCGACTGAATGGCTTCGGTTGTCAGTTTTTGCAGCACATCGGACAATTCATCCTTGATTTCCGGCGACAGATCATAATCCGAATTTCCCAGATAAATGAACAAATCCAGGATTGTGATTGGATTGTTGAAAATCAGTAATAAATGCACATGCGGCAACCCTTTGACCGCATGAATTTCTGTGACCAGTTTTTTCTGCAAATGCACTTCCACCTGAAATGTGGAGAACGTTCTGACAATGGTGCGGTCCAGCAAACGATCCAGAATCAACTGCGAAAGACTTTGAATGTTATACACCGCTTTCAGACGGAACCGGTCAAAATCATCCACACCGGGAAACCGTTTGCGTTTCAACAGGTATAATTTTTCCATATTGTCATTGATCGTGTTCTTCTGGATTTCCGAATAAATCCCCACATCCTCGGCTTCCTTGTCAAAGTAGAACTCTTTTGCGCCACCGATAAAGTTCCTCAGATCATACACAAGCTCTATGGCCTGACATAACTTGTAGACTTGTTTTGGCGAAAGAATCCGTTTTTCAATCAGAAGGACCATCAAATCCGCTGTCTGATTCGGAAAAGATCCAAACGTAGCTGACGCGATCCAGAGTGGAATCTGTATGGAACGCAAACCGCCAAAATCTTCCTTGATATTCATTTCCGTCAGGGTTGGGTGTGTGTGATTTTTGTATTCTGACAATTTTTTCAGAACATAGGGTTCATAGGATAAAATCTGGTAGAATTTCTGTTTCAACAGTTCAAACAGGGCCTTGCTTCCAATCAAAACACGACTTTCCAGAATGGAGGGAATGGTGTGAATGTTTTCTTCTTCGGTGTATTGCCGCAGGTCATCCTCAATCTCAAAATACTGATGCGCAGTGTCGACGCTGGCACTCCTCAACAAATGTTCCGTACGAATGATCAACTGCTGAAGAATCACCTTTTCCCCTTCATTCAGGGAGGCGGTGTTGAGACAATACCCGACATCCCGGTCTGACGAAAAACTCAATTCGCCCCGGCCGTAACCACCGCGGGCAAAGATCACCATGTTTTCCAGCACAAATTCGCGGTTGATCTTACATTTCTCAATCCAGGGCAATTTCTGGCTGAGTGACCTCAATGTTTTTTCGTGATTTTCAATATCCTGACTCAAATCGTTAAAAATCTGCTGATAATACTGCTTCATTTGCAGAATCTGTTTTTCAGACGCGTCAGGATCATCAAATTGCAGTTGTTTGGCAATCGCCGCCCGTTTTTCTATTTTTTCAGGCAGGGTTTTTTCCTTGTATTGCTGATCCCGCAACATTTCATTGTACTGCAATCTGCGGAGGCAGGGCAACTCATACATGGCATATCCCAGCGCGACTTCGATGATGGCGTCCACCAGGCTGGTGTTGAGCGCAAGAATTTCAAAGGAATTCCCTACACTCAGATTCAGAACCGCGATTTCCCTGGTTTGTCGCTGAAAATATGACGATACGCATTCAGAAAAAATATATTCCCGTTTTTCCATGTAATCGATATCTGTCAGATTCTCCAGATTCTCTTCCGCCAGAAAATCAACCAGTTGTTGCTGAATATCCCGGATATGCCTGTTTCTAAGTTCCCCCTGGTTCAGGGTATAAAATTGTCCCAGAAACGGATAGGTACCCACGGAAGAATATAAACGTTCCACAAAATTCCTTATAAGGGTTGAAGAAATACATATTTTTTCGATAGTTGGGTTATAAAAGTTAAAAATAAAAATTCCAAGTCCGGAAAAATGGACTGATTTTAGCATATGAGGCTTTGAAGCAAATTACCGGGGCTGAATGCCTTGCAAAACCACTGATTTAAAGACCTAAGTCACAACGGAAGGAATCCTGTATGGGTGATGAGGATTTAGAATTTAATTTTGACGACCTGGATCTCGGCGACGACAGCGATACATCTATCGGGGATTCGGACCTGGATCTGGATTTTGATTTTGACGCTGAAACACCTGCGAAACCTGAACCGCCGAAAACACTGGCGGCCAAAGCCGCCGCAGTAAAGTCAAAAGCTCCCGAGCCTCCTCCAGAGGATGAAATTGACCTGGATCTGGATAATCTCGATCTGGATAATCTGGATTTCGGCGATGAAACAGGCACAAGTGAAGACACTTTTGCGGAACCTGAGGACAATGCTGATACAGAAATGGATCTGGATATGTCCGATCTGGATCTTGACAGCTTTGATTCAGACACAACCGAAACCATGATGGAAGGTGAGGATGACCTTGCGGAAGAAACTTCTGCTGACGACCTCTTTGACGGAGACACTGGAGATTCAGAAGAGGAGCTTTCTCTGGATGACCTGGATTTCGAAGACTCAGCACAGGAAGAAACGCTGAGTGCCGATGACGACATGGGACTGGATGACAATCTGGACTTTCCTGAAGAAACCGGGTCAGAGGATACCGATGATGACATGGGACTGGATGACAGTATCTTTGATGAAGATTCGGCAGAATCCACAGAAATGGCCCTTGATGATGTTCAGGAGGAAGACACTTCAGGCGATGAAAGTTTGTTTGATGTGGATGGCAGTGTGGATGAACTGGACCAGGATCTTGGCCTTGAAACAGAAATTATTGGTGATCAGCAGGATTCCATGGAAGATGATCTCATGATGGAAGAACCTGAACTGGATGAAAATTTATTGGAGGTGGAACCTCCGGAAGAACCTATGGACGCACTGGAATTGTCGGACGAAATGGATATGGAGGATTCAATGAATACTGAGAGTGCTCTGTTGCTGGATGATGATCTGGGTATGCCCTCTGAAGATGACCTGCTCCTGGATGATGATCTGGGCGACATGTCTGATTCTCCTGAAACAGATTTGATGTTGGAAGACGATAGTGCTGAAGAGAATCTGACCTTTGAAGAGGAGGAACCACCACCCCCTCCGCCACCACCGCCAATAAAAAAACAGGCACCGTTGCCACCGCCACGGCCAACAGAAGACATGGACGAACTCATTGGGCAACAACCTATTGAAATTCCGCTGGAGCAAAAAAAACCGGTAGCCACAGGAAAACCGTCAACTCAATGGGATGAAAAACCTGAACCACGAAAAGCGTCTGAACAAGAACCGAAACCTGTCAAAGGACTCGGTGCGAAACTTCTGCTGGATGTGAATCATGAACTCATAGTCGAAGTTGGAAGAACCCAGCTCACCGGAGTTGAGATCACTGAAATCACTTATGGCAGTGTTGTGGAACTGGACAAAATAGCAGGTGATCCCGTGGATTTGATTCTTGACGGAAAGATTGTCGCTCATGGAGAAATGGTGCTCATCAACAAAGAAAAACTTGGCGTTCGTATCATAGGGATCAATCAGGATTGATATGTCTCACAAAATTGAAGAGGTTGAAGCTTACAGTCTGATCACATCCCACATAAAAACCGGAAGGTTTCAATGGCTGGATGTTGTCATGCAACGCTGGGCCGCACTGTTGGAAACCACACTGTTTGACGCACTGGGAGTGCTGGTGGAAGTGACCACAGAACCTGTGGAATGGAAACCTTTCGGGGAATTTTTTCAGGGACTGAAAGTTCAGCAGCCTATTTATATTTTTGATACCGATTATCATGGCACCGGCCTGATGCTGGTGAACAACAAGTTCGCTCACGCATGCCTGGCGGATCAGCCTAACCGTTTATTGCGGGATTTCCCAACCACCCTGCCAGAACTCACACCAACCACCCAGACCATACTTCAGGAACGGTTGATGCGTGTCTTGCAGGACTTTGAAAAAAGCTGGTCCGGTATTTCCGACATCACCATAAAACTCAAAAAAGTCACCACACATCCATTCCGGGCCAAGGTCATGCGTCCCTTTGAAAAATGTGTCATTGCACGACAAATGTTGCGAACACACGGCTTCACGGCTGATGTGGTGCTGTGCTTCCCCTATTATTCACTGGATCAGATACTTCAGAAACTGGATAATCGTAAAGTGCTTCCTCCAGAAACACTGGATCATTATTATTCAGAAATTGAAGAACATTTCAGCAATCTGATGCTTGAACTGGAATATGATGTGAAAGCCGAGTTAGGCTCTGTCGTCTGGGGGCCACAACATAAAAAAATTTCCATTGAAGTAGGAGATATACTGCCCATTCAATCCAAAGTTGGCAATGAACTGACTCTGCGAATCAATGGCATGCCGATGATGACAGGTGTTCTGGGAGAAACGGAAGACCATTATGCCGTACAAATCACGGGTGACTACGAAGAAAAGAAAGCCGCTTATCGTAAAAGAACCCGTGTTTTCAAGTCCTTCACACTTCCATCTGTCAAATAGTTGATGCCCCCCCCCTAAACATCTGGCCCACAGCGATCATTATTTGCTTTGAACTCTTTATTTTTTGCTGACAAACGACTATATACTCACAATGGTTAACAAGTGGAACACTTGATGTTGAACCCGTTTCAAGGATACACACGATCCTCATTGCAATCAAAAATATCACAAAAGGATTTATGCAAATCAAATTGAACCTGAAAAATTCATTAATACTGGGTTTGTCGCTCATTGTCATCGGCTTAATCTGGGGCACCCTTCTGACCAGAAATATTTTGTCAGAGGTGGGTCATGACGCGGAGGAACTGGAAACCAATATGAAACTCATGCTGAATGCCAGCGCCATGGTTGAATCAACCATCCAGGTACAACAATGGTTGACAGATGTTTCTCTCACGCTGGATGCGGAAGGCTTCAAGGATGCTGAGGCCGCCCGACAAAACTTCCTGGAAAACCTGACCGGTAGCCGGTCTTTTTTCGAAAAAAACAACGATAAGCAGGCCCTGGCTGAAATAGATTTGATGGAAGAACGCATGCAGTCTTATTTCAAAACCGGAACCAAAATGGCCCAAACTTATATGAAACAGGGACGAGAAGCGGGAAATCTCATCATGGAGGATTTTGACAAGACTGCGGAAGATCTCAACAATACCGTCAAAGCTTTCCAGAAAAAATACATTGAGCAATCAACGCTTGTGCTTGAACAACTCTACAACGACACACAGAAAGCACAGACCAAAACCACTGTCATCAACGTGATTATCCTCGCACTGAGTTTACTCGGCGGCTTCGGACTTTATTTGAAAGTGCTCATGCCTATTTTAATGTTGAGAGAGCGCATGGCGGATATCGCTGAAGGTGAAGGCGACCTGACACGCAGTATTGATATTAAATCCCATGATGAAATTGGTGATACCGCACACTGGTTCAATTTATTCCTGATGAAAATCCAGAAAGTTGTGCGTCTTATTGCCGAAACAATCCAACGACTCGTGGCAACCACGTCCACATTGACCCAAATCTCTGAGCAGATGTCCTTGAATCTTCAGAATGTTGACCGACAGACCACGCTCCTGGCAGGGTTGTCAGAAAATATCAACGGAAACATGATGACCGTCGCCTCCGCAACCGAACAATCCGCGGCCAATGTCAGGGTGGTGTCACAATCCATGGATCGACTTGGCGAAAGTGTTAAACAGGTTGCGGTATCTTCCGAAGAGGCTGATCGAAATATGGAAGACATCAAAACCAGCACAGATCAGACAGCCATTGACCTGGATAATCTCAAAGGTGCCGCAGAACAAATGTCTGGCGAATTATCTCATATCCGCAACAAAACGCAGGAAGCCATGATGATTTCGGAACGTGCCCATGAAAACGCACAGTCCACCTTGAAAACCATGGAAACGTTGGGACATACCGCCAGAAAAATTGACAAGGTTGTTAAACTGATTGACAGCATTGCGTCCCAAACCAACATGCTGGCACTGAATGCCACGATTGAAGCCGCAAGCGCCGGAGAAGCAGGCAAAGGATTCTCTGTGGTCGCCGCTGAAGTCAAGGCACTCGCACATCAAACCGCAGATGCCAATCAAGGCATTGGTCAACAAATTGACGAAATTCAAAAATACGCGCTGACAGCACTGGAGAACACCAAAGGGATCAATGAAGTGCTATCAGGCCTGATGCAGATCAGCCAGACCATTGACCAGTCAGTTGACTCCCAGACAGCATCCGCAACACAGATCTCTCAGGTCATTTCGACGATTTCACAGTCAGGAACCCGGATTGCCATGAATGTTCAGGAAGCTTCCAATGAATTAAAATCTATCAGCAAACGAGCGCTGGAAGTGATGCAGGAAACCAAGGAATGCAACACAGCCCTGAACGAAGTGGCCATCGGGGCACGTGACCTGGCTTCGTCCAATGCCATCATTTCGGATAGCCTCAAAAAAATGAATCAGAACATTCGTCTTGGAAGAGAAGCCGTAGAACAACTGGCGCCTGTGGCTCAGCAAAGCATGGAGAGTGTTTCATCCCTGATTGGCGTCGCCACCAATCTGCAGGAGTTGGTGAATGCGTTCAAATGGAATGCGGAGTCGTCAACGATGGATGTTTCGCATCTGCTCCCGGAAAAACACACACCTGTCACCTCAGAAAAATTTGTCCATTGGGATGACGTGTTTAAAACAGGCCTCGCTGAAGCCGATCGTCAGCATCAATTGCTGTTCGATATCGTCAACCAGATCAGGAACGGTGCCGAAAATGGCATAGACAGGGAAAGTCTTGGCAGTCTGATTGGAGGCCTGATTGATTACACAAAATTCCATTTTAAATTTGAAGAAGATCTCCTGAAAAAACAGGGCTATCCGGAATATGACAACCATAAACGTATTCACGATGGCTTTGCCAGAAAAGCACTGGAATACCAGCAACGATTTGAACGCGAACAAGCTGAAACCCTGTGTATTGAACTCACCAACCTGCTCAAGGACTGGCTGATCAACCATATCATGAAGGAAGACACCAAATATGGAACTTTTCTGAACTCAAAAGGGATTCGCTAAAACTATTCCCCGTTGTCGCCAACATAAACACGGGGGATACGTTCATTCAATCTGGTAAAAATTTCATAGGGAATGGTATCGCTCTGCACAGCGATCTGTTCCACTGAAATGTGTTCATCCCCCTGTGTCCCGATTAGCACCACTTCATCTTCATTCCAGGCAGAATTCCAGCCAATATCCACCATGAACTGATCCATACAAACCCGGCCAATGATCGGATATCGCTGTCCCCGGATCAACACATGTCCTTTACTGGACAAGGCACGTGGATAACCATCACCATAACCAATCGGAACGGTCACAACCCTTGTCATTTTTTCCGACGTCCAGGTGGCGCCATAACTCACGGAGGCCCCCGGAGGAATCACCTTGAAATACACGACTTGCGATTTCAGGGTGAGCACAGGACGCAAGCCCAGCACATCGTGCGACGCAGGATCAGGCAACGAGCCATAAAGTATAATTCCCGGACGCACCATATCCAGATGCGATTCCTTGAAGTGCAGAATCCCACCTGAATTTGCCAGGTGGCGCAACGGCATGGGTTCTCCCAGTTTTTCCAGGTGGCTGGTGATTTCCTGAAACCGTTCCATCTGAAGTTTTGTCATTGGAGACGCTGGATCATCCGCACAGGCCAAATGAGAAAATACGCCCTTGAAATGACAGTGCCTTGATTTTAACGCCGCTTCCAGCAAGGGTTTCGCATGATAGCTATGCACACCAATTCGTTCCATGCCGGTATCGACCTTGACATGAATCACCGCCTGCTTCTGTTTCCGTTCGCAGGCTTCTTCCACCTGTTTGAGTTTATCCAGGGAAGACACATTGATTTCCAGATCAAAATCGAGAAAATAATCCACCTGCTTGTGGCACATGCCCCCAAGCACCAGAATCGGACACCGGATTCCGGCCTGACGCAGTGCGATGCCTTCTTCAAGAAACGCCACCCCCAGTGCGTCAACTCCGCATTTATCCAGAAAATGGGCCACCGGAATCAGACCATGACCATAGGCATTGGCTTTGACAATGGCCATCACTTTCGTGTTGACGTGCTGACGGATTTTCAAAAAATTATGTTTAAGATGATCCAGATTGATTTCGGCCACAGTAGGTCGTTGAATAGCGCTGAACATGGTCATAACAATTTTCCTCACATTATTTAGTATGGTGTGATTTTCTGTTTTTGTCATTCCGTGCTTGACACGGAATCCAGGGGCGCAAGACGATGTGTGGCTACTGGATACCGGATCAAGTCCGGCATGACAAGTAGCTGAAATGACAATTCATATCATGATAAACCAACGCCCAAGCGTCTCTACTGAAATTCATTGAAGCTGACTGTAAAAACCAAACAACGCACTGCAAAACATTTCAAAATTTTCAAGATCATGATTTTCAGTAATTTGCTCCAGGGTTTGCATGAATTGATTCCAGTCATGAAATTGCTGAAATGCCGTATAAATTTTTATTCGAATCTGATGTTCCATGAACAGGGGCACCAGTTCATTCACAATCCATGGCAAACTGTAAGGATCGTCTTTCAGTCGTTTGAGCAGACTTTCAAAAAAGTGCTGGATATATTCCTGCGTTCTGGTCCCATCTTCCGCAAGCTTACGAGGAATGGAAAATACAGGCGGATGGCTCTTGTTTTCAGAGGACAAGGGCACGGAAGAGGGTTTGACTTTTCGCCGCTGATAAGGCGATGATCGGGTCGGATAAACCAGTTGATACTGTGGCGAATCCTGAAATTGCTTGAACAGAGCTCTTGCTTTTTCCGGAGCAAGAGTCAGAGGTTCCGGTTCAGGAACAAGAATCCTTGCAATAAACGGATTTTTTGTGTTTAAATAAACTTCATAGGTATCTTTTCCGAATTGATAAGGCAGTGGCGTAATCCCCTGAGGTTTACGTGGTTCCTGATTTATGAGGAGTGGTGGCGGTTTGTTTTTTTTTGTTTCACTCATAATGCTGTTTTCGTTTCAGACAATTTAAATCATTCAAAAAACACAGGTTCTGACCTGTGGAAACATTTGCCGTATGCTCAAATATTCATTTAGCTTCCCGTTGGCACTGTGGACCAAAATTGCCGGAGTCCTGACAGGATCCGTTTTATTTACCCTGTTGTGCTTAACTCAGGCCGTTGCTGAAACCATCTGGGACAACAATAGTTTTGTTCTCGATCAGAAATTTTGTCAGGAATTTTCCAGACAGGTAGAAGATCCCAAAGCGTTTTACACAGTTGACGATCAAAAACGTGTTCTGTTCATTCAAGGACATTGCCACATCCTGTCAGGAGCCTTTGAAGACGGAGAAAAAGCCTTTGCCGAAGGTCAAAAACTGGATGCTGAAAACAAGGATATCTGGCTCTATCAGCGCCTCAAAAACTATTTGGAAAGTCCTGCCCCTGAAAAAGCATTTCCGCTGGTGCGTCAATTGATTTCATTACCAGCCTATCCCGATTATGAATCGCGGTTACAACAGAATATCCGGAAAAATTTTAGAAACAGCGAATCCCTGGTTTTCCCATTGCTCCATGACATCATCCAAAAAACATCAAAGATATTTCAGGATCCGGTCATTATTGGTATTTATCTACGGGGTGCCAGACAACTGGAATATACGGTTTCTCCCAGAATGCTTCTGCTGCAATGGCAATATCCTGAAGACAGGGACACGGCGCTTCAAAGTGATCAAGCCATGTCCCAAATGATTCTGGATCAGCAAATTGTGCTCAATGCAACCAACTACTTCAATCGTTTTAATCATCTGGAAAATATCAACCAACATAAACTGCTCCTCCAGAGCATCCCTGAAAAACTCAGTGAATTTGAACCCCAGGACCGTGAGAAGCTTGGAAAAATCTATATACGAGCCCTGTATTCAGACCGTCAATACACCGAACTGCTGAAACAATTCAATGAGAATAATTTTGCTCAACAGTTTCAGCTTCCACTGGCCACCCAGGAATATTGGGTGGTTAAAATTTATCTGAACAGAAAACAGGTCCTTGAAGCGGAGCAATATGTTTTGAGCATCCGGGAACATTCTCCCAAATATTATCTGCTGCCGTCCCTTTATGAACGACTGGCGACCTATTTTTTGATTGTCAAAAACGATGTCAAGGCCATGGAATGGTATCAGAAACTGCTGACCGATTATCCAGGAAACAGTCTGAATGAAGTCGCATTGTGGGAATTAAGCTGGAACGAAATTCAAAAAAAACAGCATGCTCAGGCCGTGTCATGGATCAAAAACGCTCTCAAAAGCAAACTTTCCAGTCCGGAAGTGCATGCAAAATTTCTCTATTGGCAGGCAAAATCCGAACTGGCTGTTGGAAACAAAAAACAGGCAAAGTCTCTTTTTACCCAATTATCCAGGGATTTTCCCAACACCTATTACGGTATCAGACTGCAAAAAACAAAAGCACTCGCGCAACTGGTTCAGGCGCCCTCTTTTGAAACCCACCAATTGGGTGATTTAAAGTATGACAATCCCATCCCGCTGACACTGGAACGCCAACCATTGTTCAGTCGCATTGAATTTTTTCTGGATGTCCGGGAACTGGACCAGGGATGGTCTGAATTATCCAGACTGCTGAAAACTCACCCTAAAAATGACGTGATCTGGCATGGTGCTGAAATTCTGAAGCAGGCCGGAAATTTTTATGCGTTGCAAAAAGTTGTCGCCAATTATTATATGTGGGATCTCAAGGGATTGGCGATTCGTGACCAGCCGCTCTGGCAATTTGCCTATCCCCGACCTTATTGGACAACCGTCAAACATTTTTCCAATAAAGCAGGCATTGACCCTTACTGGGCCTTGGCTATTATGCGTGAAGAAAGCCATTTTCTGGAAACCGCGTTGTCATCCACTCAAGCCCGGGGACTCATGCAACTCATGCCCGATACGGCCCGTCACATTGCCAAAAAAGAAAAATTCCGGCTGAAAGATGAAGAAGATCTGTTCAATCCTGAAATCAATATCCGCCTGGGAACCACCTATCTGGGATGGCTCAAAAACCAGTTTGGCAACAACATCGTCCACACCGCCGCAGGCTACAATGGTGGTCCCAACAGTGTCAAACGATGGCTCAAAAGCTGGAATAAAACACCGGAAGACGAATTTGTTGAACAGATTCCGTATGGTGAAACCCAGAATTATGTCAAACGGGTCTTCACCACTTATCATTTATATCAAAAAATTTATCAGAACAATTGATGCGCAATGATGAAATTCACCCTGAATTTTAGAACTCCACAGCTTGTACCCGCCAATTGTCCGGATGATCATCTGAAGTTGGATCTCCAACAGCAACTGAAGCAACAAATGGTTGATGGTCAAGAGGCTCTCGACGCTGGCCTTGTGCTATTGCATGAAAAAAAAGCACCTGCCATCCTGACCGTTAAGGACTCCCTTCAGGAAATGTGCAAGGCTTTCATGCTGATTTTCAAGGAAGAATCCACGGCGGATTCATGGCTGAAACTTGCTGAAAAAGCAGGCTATTCAAAACAGGAAATCCGGTGTCTCAAAAACCTTCAGAATTTATCGGATGAAGCACCGCCCGTCTCGTTGGAACCCTGGATCTGGCAATATGTGAGTTTGTTCCAAAAATGGAAACGACAACTGAAACACCTGATCCGTAAAACGTTGGCAACCGATACCCAAATCCGGGAACGCCGTCAACAATTCTTAAAGAACGTCACTTTATTCAGAAACATTCTGATGGTCCTCCTTGTCATGGGCATTGAACTCACCTGGTCTTATCACCACAAGGCCCCGTCCAGAGTCTATGCAGAACAGGCACAATTTTATTGGCAATCCCCCGAACTGCCCTGGGCAGAAGCGAATTCCTTTCCATTTTCGTTCACTGTCAATGGAGAATTTCAGAAAATAAGGCAGGTGCTGAAAAATGAGGTTGCGGTAACACATTTCCGCTTTGATCCTGTGCCCGGGAAGGTCACTTTGATAGAACTCAAATCACTCGATCTGTTGGCCTCCTCAGATAATTCCATGATAAAATATGTGTTTGATCAAAACACAGAGTCCTGGCAGTGTGTTCATTGCACCATTGAAAAAACCGCTGACTCCTGGCTGATCTATGTGAACGAGGCCGACCCGTTTCTCACCAGCCCTGAATTTCCTTTACAGAAAATTCAGGTCATCGATATTCAGTTTCGGGTGCTTGACCGAATTTCCGCTAAAATATGGCTGGGACTCGAGTGACCCGCAGTTTTTCGGCATGGTTCATATATGGTAAATACCCTATCGAAGAGAGTTGCATCGGGTTACGTCCTGATGAAATTCCACGGTTTGTCACCTTCCCCGGGACGTAACCCGTGGCGACAGTTCCCTGTATTGTCCTGCCCGGTTTGCGCTACTCATTGGCGAAACGTTGACTATAGCCGAGGTCGGATATAGGTGCCATTCCTGATAAATTGTTATCTTGCTTGAGTTTCTTTATCCAGCTTTGTACAGTCCCCAAAAACATCCAATATCAATTGTTCCTGATTGGAGTACATTAATGCGCATAGTCAGTCTTTCCTTATTATTTATTCTTTGCATGGGACCATCCCTTTGGGCACAGCGCTCTGGAATGTTTCAGGGATACCATGATTTCGGTCTGGATTTCAGACTGGATCTGATCCGTCAGACAACAGACGGAGTGGAAGTCGTTCAGGAGGATCAGCAGATCGTTCAAGACACCGAACAGATCCTTCAGGAAACTCTGCAACTGGACACCAGCGTCAAATTCCAAATCGCGTTTGCCCGTCTGAACTTTCGGGGACAAATCAATGATGTGACCAAATACCGGATTCAACTGGCGTTCAATCAGTCCAATGATAGCGGTAGCAACATAGACAACACCAGCGACCTTGTTCAGTACTGGTATATCGATCGAAAAGCCTGGAACTTTTTTCTGGTGCGAGTTGGAAAGATCAAGGTTCTCGCCGGTGCGATTGAACAGCAGATGTACAACGAAATTGATCTGTATCATGCCTCTCGTACCCGTGAAAAACTGGATCATTATGCGGTTGGTGGCGATCTGACCTTCAGATTGTTTCAGCAAACCCTCAAAATTCAACTGGTCAACACTCCTCTGCGTCAACCCAATCAGGCCATCACCAGCGGCAACGTAGGATGGTTCGGAAGTTTTGGCGATGGGCTGGTTGAAACGGTTGTCACAGGAGGCGTGTTTCCCAGTGCGCAGACCCTGGTCGAAACGGGAGGGAGTGGGCCTGTGGTTCAGGAAGAAAGCGACGCTTTCAATCAATATCACAGCAGTGCCGGGGTGCGACTCAATTTTGATGTCTTTGAAGACCACCATCTCAAAATTGAAGCCGAGCAACTCCAATGGCTACAGGAAGCCTATTCCGTAACCTCACGCAATACTGTAGCCGGAACGACCATCAGCCAGACCAATTATGAAGAAACGAGCTGGAGTGGATTGATTCTGGGGATTCGGTATGAACTGCCCAAATACCACATGTTGCTGCGCTATTCTTCTGATCAGAATCTGGAAAACAAGCAGGAACTTCAGAAGGTGGTTCAATATACGGCCGGACTGGAATATTATCCGGACGCAAAAAAAGACACTTACCGGATTCACGCGATTTATACGGGGGAACGGGAAGACAATCAGGGTGGTAACAGAATCAACACCACCCTGTTCAATGTTGGCGCAACCGCCAGATTTTAAGGTCTGAAAACTTTTCCAAACTGGAGATCCCCGAAATTCCAGGTGGGATGGATCCCCGGAAATGCCCAGTATGCGGTCGCTTCAGAGGAGCATACCATATTGTAAAAATCAGGATTCCGCACAGATCTTCCTGCGATTTCACGCTCCTGAATCATCGAAATATATTGATCCAGCCCTCGTTCAAGGGTGTTGCCATTGAGAATCACTTCCACCCCGGTGGCTTCGGAATATCGCCGCAAGCCGGGAATTTTTGAAGCCAATGGCGCATAAGCGTCGGGTCCGACTCCGTTTTCACTGGTGACCATCAAACCTTCAGGAGTGTGAGCCACAATCGAATGGTTCCCTTCCGTATGCCCGGGCGTGTAAATCAGCGCCACGCCTTCACCCAACATCACATCGCCATCCAGCAAAATGATTCGCTCCGGATCAACCCCGTCAATCCCCTGAGGACAATACCAATCCGCCTGAGGTGGCAACAAGGCTTTGGTGGATTCCCACTCCTGGCGCATGACCAGCAGTTTCGCGTTGGGAAAATGCCCGGGATTTCCATGGGAGCCCAGCCATTTCCTGATATCCTGTGTGTGCAGATGGTCATAAGTGATGTAGTCCACCTGTTCCGGCGTGATTCCCACCTGAGCCAGACAATGTTCCACGGTTGAAATGGTGGGTGCGAGGAATTGTTGTCCCAGCGACTTGAGCGGTCCCATGGAATCCTGCAATCGTTTGAAAAAAGGGGTTTCCGCGTTTCCTTCCAGATCTGAAGGCGAGGCCAGCAAGGTTTTGATGCCCTCCGAGGTTTGGAACTGAAGGATAAACAAGCGGTTGAGAATATGAATAAATGGGGTCGGAACCAGACAGGCGCCACTGAAACCATAGCGGGAAGGATAAGGAACCCGAATCAGGCTACAAGACTTGTAATACACCACCGGATCTTCTGCCAGCATTTCTTTTCGAAACCCCTGACACGCCTCTTTCACACTCTTGAGACGAGCCTGGGGAGACGCGGATTCCCTTACGTTTTTAAAGTGTGGAATGGGACGGATGATAGTTGCGTTTTTTTGACTCATAATTCCTCAGATAAAATGGATCAATCATTGTTGAAGATGTCATCCTTCAATTTCAAGTTCACTGCCAGCATAGGTGATACATCCCAGAACATATCCTTTTTCACGCTCGGCTTTTGAGAGACAGTTGGGTTCAGGCATCATCGCATTGCCTTTGACAACCTTGACCTTGCAGGCACCGCAGCCACCCATCGTGCAACTGTAATGGAGCGGCGCACCAGCACGCAGACCAGCTTTCAGCAGGGTTTCGCCCACTTCCGGTAAAACATCAATCCCTGAATTTTTAAATTGAATGGAATGACTCTCTTGAGGCACCGCAAACGCTTTGTTTGACGGCGATGAAAATCGTTCAAGCTTTATGTCCTTTTCAGAGACTCCGGCTGTTTTGAGAGCCGTTTCCGCACCATCCATCATCGGACCGGGACCACAAATGAAATACTGGTGTTGAGTCGGATTCCTGACCAGTTCCAGAATTTTATTCCCTGTGAGCAAACCTGTTGACCCTTCAAAAGTTTTTGACGGTTTTTCCACCACATGCACCACACTGAATCGGGGCGCATATTGTTTGGCCAGTTGATCCAGACGTTTGCGAAAAATAATTTCCTTCAGAGATCGGTTCCCATACAGCAACATGATACGTGCGGACTCTGATTGTCTCAAAAGTGTTTCTGCCAGGCTCACCATCGGTGTGATGCCGGACCCGCCACCGATAAACACAAAAGAATTCCCTGTTTTTTCCAGTGAATCGAGTGTGAAAGAACCACTGGGTCCCATCACTTGAAGGACATCCCCCACCTTAACATTTTCATTCAGATAATTGGAAACCTTTCCACCTTCAACCCGTTTCACCGTCACGGCCACATGGTCATGATCCAGTGGGCAACTGGAAAAGGAATAAGCCCGACGGTATTCCTCGCCCTCAATATTCAGAATAAGGGTTAAAAACTGGCCGGGTTTATAGTCCGGAATTTTTCCATTCCGTGGTTTCATGATTATCGAAACAGCATTGTGAGTTTCCTGGCGGATTTCCAGAATTTCCATTGAATAAAGTTGCGGCAAAGCGGAAACTGCCACAGCACTGTTCTGATAACGTGACGCGCTTTGTTGAATACTGACCGCGGAGGCCACAGTCCTCGAATTTCTTCCGTGCGATGCGGCAGGGTTTTGGGTTGGGCTTTTCTCTCGTGTTAACTGATTAAACGCGAATCTTGCCATTGAACCGACGATTCCCATAGTGATCTCCTTATGAATCAGGTCTTTGCCTGAGTGGTGGATAATCCGGCTGAATGATGCCGTGTTTTACGAATGATTGTTGATGAACTGAAACAACAGTTGATTGACCTGAGCGGGTTGTTCCAGATGTAAAAAATGTCCGGCGTTCGGAACACGCGTTATCTGGAGACCTTGAGAAAAATCGTCAGAACGCATCATGTCATATAAACGTGAATCCATGCATCCATCACGTTCGCCTGTCAGTGCCAGTGTCGGAACATGAAGGGGAGCACCCAGCAGTTTCCAGGAACGCCGACTTTCTGACGAAAAGACCTCAAACAAGGCCCGGTAATAGCCCAATGCCGCGGCCTTGACACCGGGTTTTGAAAACGTATTTTTGATGGAGTGCATCATGCTCTCAGGGCATTTCCAGTCTGGTGACCAATCACGCCAAAGCTTCTCAATCAATGCCCAGTCATTGGCTTCAACCTTCATGTCCGCAATGACGCGCATCTGAAAAAACAGCATATACCAGGATTTTCGCAACTGAACGGGCAACAGACTCAAGGATTTGTAAAATCGACGCGGATGTGGAATCGCCAGTGTGGACAAAGACATAAATTTTTCCGGCGCCATGGCGCAAACCACATAGCTGATCACCGCCCCCCAGTCGTGTCCCACCAAATGAACTTTGTCTTCCCCCAATTCATCAATCCACTGGAGAACATCCCCGGCCACACTGCGTAGGTAGTAGGGTGCTTTGGTCTGGGATGAAGGCTCATACCCACGAAGCATGGGTGCGACAGCACGATATCCTCGGCCTGAAAAGAATTCGATCTGCTTCGAAAATGTCTGCTTTGTGTCAGGAAATCCATGCAGAAACAAAATGGTTTGTCCTGTGCCTTCCACGAGTGCTGAAAATTTCAAATCACCCGCTGATAACGTGATCTCGTTCATGAACCCTCCTTTGCCTGATTGAATCAATCGCTCAACTTCATCCGGGCCAGATTATAGGAAAATATTTTCAATTCTGTCAAATAAAAAATAGAGTAATTACTCAAAAACATCTTTACATGGCATTTTTTCTATCGTATAAGCGAATCATCGAAAGGGGGACAGAGAGTGTCTCTGAAAGATAAACCCCATGTCCTGAATTATGTAGGACTCCTGTATGCACATTCAAAAAAAGGAGAAGATATGATGTCAGATATCGTATTCAATTCATTGCCCTTAACCTTACGACATCGGGTTGCTTCCGTCATGGACGCGGTCAACATCGCCACGGAAGTCCGGAATCCCAAAGTTCTGTTAACCTTGCTCCCCTCAGCCACCCGTGGATTTTTGCTACAACAGGGAAAGCAGGAGGGCGAAATTCTGATGCAGGCCAACCATTCCGCTTCTTTCAATTTTTCTTACACTTCAGATTATCCTGAAATGTTTGATCTCTATTCACGAGCCAAGGAAAACCAGTGGAACGGTGCGACAGATCTTCCATGGAATGTGAATGTGGATCCTGAGAATCCTAATATTCCATTGCTTCCAGACAGTTTTCTTGCTCCGGAGCAACTGGTTGAAAAAAAAGTAAAACTGACCCCCAAAGAATATCAGAATCTGAAATACAGTGTTGTTTCCTGGATGCTCAGCCAGTTTCTGCATGGTGAGCAGGGGGCCTTGCTGGCAACCGCTCAAGTGACAGAATCAGTAAAATGGACCGACGGAAAATATTACGGAGCCACACAGGTCATGGACGAAGCACGGCATATTGAAGTGTTTCACCGCTATCTTTCAACCAAGCTCAACAAAATGTACACCATCAATGACAACCTGTTCACCATCATTGACGCACTCATGACGGATTCCCGCTGGGATATGAAATTTCTGGGAATGCAGATCATGGTGGAAGGTCTGGCGCTGGGAGCGTTTGGCACCATCTATAACCAGACTTCGGAACCACTGCTCAAGGAACTGCTCAAGTATGTGATACAGGACGAAGCCCGGCATGTGCATTACGGAGTGCTGGCCCTGAAAAAATATTATGAGGAACTGAGCGAAAAAGAACGGATTGAACGGGAAGACTGGGCCTTTGAAGTAGCACTGCTGATGCGCAACCGTTTTCTGGCGCATGAAGTGTATCAGGAATGGTTTGAAGGCACGATGTCCCGTGCTGACTGGAATGATATGGTGACCAGATCACCGGGAATGGCCAATTTCCGTTATGTCATGTACAGCCGTTTGATTCCCAACTTAAAATACATCGGACTCTTGTCCAAACGGGTTGAAAAACGTTACGAGGACATCGGCATGTTGAAATATGTGACCGGCAAAAACGCCAGTGAATTGTCCTTCAACGATATGATGAATGATCTTGACGCTCAAGCCGCAGAACGAGAATTGGCGAAAGCTTCCTGATTTTTCATTATCTGCTTTTCAGGCAGTCTTTGCGGGATTGATCGCATAGACTGCCGCCTCTGTTTCTTCCTCATTGATCTGCCTCCGCATTTTTTCTATGCACCAGGACCTGTGATAGTGTCTTGTATCTTCCCGGATTAGCTTTTAGAGTTCCGGATCTTTTCATCCTTGAAGTTTCATGTTTGATGTCAATTTCTCCGTGGAGACTCTATGCGTTTGACCCACCGCCCCCGACGATTGCGACGTTCTCCAGCAATCCGTTCCCTTGTGAGAGAAACTGTTCTTGCCCCACAGGATCTCATTTATCCCATGTTTGTCACAGAAGGAACCCGGATTCGTGATCCCATTCTGACCATGCCCGGTCAATTTCGATTGTCCCTTGACCAGATTATTCAGGAATGCCATGAACTGCTGGAACTCGGTGTGGGAGGTGTGAATCTGTTTGGTTACTCCACTGAAAAAGATGACCTTGCGACCAAAGCCCATGACCCGTATGGTTTGATCCAGCGAACGTTGCGTGAACTCAAAAAGGCATGCCCTGAAATGTGCGTTCAAACCGATATCGCACTGGACCCCTATACCTTTCACGGACACGACGGACTGGTGCGAGATGGCGAAATTGTGAATGATGAGACGATCGAAGTTTTGTGCAAAATGGCAGTGTCTCACGCTGAAGCCGGAGCCGATTGGGTTGCCCCGTCTGACATGATGGATGGTCGCGTTGGTGCCATCCGTGACGCACTCGATAATTACGGCTACAATCAGGTCGGAATTCTTGCCTATTCCGCCAAATACGCCTCCTGTTTCTATGGCCCCTTCCGGGGTGCGCTGGATTCCGCACCAAAATCCGGTGACAAAAAAACCTATCAGATGGACCCGGCCAATACGAGAGAAGCCCTGAAAGAAGTGGAACTCGACATTGCCGAAGGTGCGGATGTGGTGATGGTCAAACCGGCGCTGGCTTATCTGGATATCATTGCCAAAGTCAGGGAAACGTTTGATGTGCCGGTTGCCGCCTACAACGTTTCCGGGGAATATGCCATGATCATTGCCGCTTCAGAAAAAGGCTGGATCAACCGTGAACCTGCCATGATGGAAATGTTGTTATCCATCAAACGTGCTGGCGCGGACATGATTCTGACTTATTTTGCCAAAGACGCCGCCCAATGGCTTAAACAAAATTACGGGAGACTCTCATGAACGCAACAGTCACAATCCGCAATGCGAATGTCGTTCTGCCCGGAGGCGTAGTCCCAACAGATGTTCTGGTGGAGCATGGAAAAATTGCCGCACTCGGTCAGGGCCTTCAGCCCAAGGGCGAAATCATTGACGCGACCGGATTGACACTGCTCCCCGGAGTGATTGATCCCCAGGTTCATTTTCGTGAACCGGGACTGACCCACAAGGAAGATCTGCACACCGGTTCCAGAGCCGCCGCGGCTGGAGGCGTCACCAGTTTTCTGGACATGCCCAACAACAAACCCGCCATCACCACACGCCAGCTCATGGCAGAAAAAAAACAGAGTGCCGCCAAAAACTGTGTGGTCAACTATGGTTTTTTTATCGGAGCCACACCAGATAATCTGGAAGAACTGAACGCGGTGGAAAACGTGTGCGGAATCAAGATTTTCATGGGTTCTTCCACAGGCTCCCTCCTGGTGGACAAACGTGAGGATCTTGAGAAAATATTTGCGAATGGATCCAGACTCATCGCGGTGCATGCTGAAGATGAAGGCATCATGAATGACAACCGGGCACTCATGGGTGATGATCTGAAAGTTTCGATGCATCCACGCATCCGGGATGAAGCCGCCGCGCTGAAAGCGACCACCCTGGCCGTGGAACTTTCGCTCAAATATCAACGGCGCCTGCACATTCTGCATCTCACCACCGCTGAAGAAACTGAACTTTTGCGAAGACTGCCCGCAAACAATCGGATCTCCACCGAAGTTTGTCCCCAGCATTTTATTCTGACAGCACCAGACTGTTATCAGCGATTGGGAACGCTGGCCCAGATGAATCCGCCATTACGCACACAACGCCATGCCGACGCACTATGGCAGGGACTGAAAGACGGTGTGATCCACTGCATTGCCACCGACCATGCCCCGCACACGCTTGAAGAAAAAAATCAGCCTTATGGAACAGCGCCCTCGGGAATGCCCGGAGTTGAAACCTCGCTTCCGCTCATGCTCAATCGGGTCAATCAGGGGTTGTGCAACATTCAGGATGTCGCACGCTGGATGTGTGACGCACCAGCCCGGTTGTATGGAATGATTGGCAAAGGCAGAATCGAAGTGGGCTATGACGCTGATCTCGTGCTGGTGGATTTAGCCCTGAAAAAAACCGTCACCCGTGGTCAGTTGTTCACCAAAGTCGGCTGGTCCCCCTATGAAGGAATGTCCCTGCAAGGGTGGCCGGTGAGAACAATGGTTCATGGACAAACAGTGTTTCTGAATGGACAGATCCTGGAAGGCATCCGTGGGCAGGAACTGCGCTTTGATTCCAGCGCCGCAGAGTCGACCAACCAACGAAGATAGAGATAACTATGGAAATTGTACGCTTTCGTGACGATAGGACCCCAGACAAACCTGTCGTCGCAACCATCGGAAACTTTGACGGAATGCATCTAGGGCACCGGGCACTGGTGGACTCGGTGCTGAAAGAAGCGCAGATCCGTCAGGCGGTTGCCGCTCTGGTAACGTTTGATCCGCATCCACAGGAAGTGTTACAACCAGACAAAACCGTCAGCAAGATCTGCACACCTGAACATCGGGTGAAATTGTTTGAAGAAGCTGGACTGGATATTGTTCATATCATTCCCTTCACCAGAGAGTTTTCCTGTCTGTCGCCCGAAGAATTTGTCCAGCGTTTTCTGATGGAACATTTCAATCTGAAACAACTGGTCATCGGACACGATTTCCATTTCGGGAAAAACCGGGCCGGCAATGCGGAACGATTGAAACAAATTGGACAGGCACAGGGCTTTGATGTACAGAAGGTTTCCGCTATTGAAATCGGCGGGCAAACCGTCAGTAGCACTCTCATCCGGAAGTTGATCCAGGAAGGGCGCTTTAAGGAAATTCCGGAATATCTGGGGCGTTTTTTCAGCATCTATGGCCCCATCTCTCATGGAGATCACCGTGGCCGAACATTGGGACTGCCGACCGCTAACATTTATCCCAATACAAGTCTGGCCATTCCAAATGGAGTGTATGTCACCGAAATCCATTTTCCGAAAGATATTCGTTATGGCATCACCAACATTGGCGTCAAACCCACTTTCGGCAAAAATCAATTTTCTGTAGAAACCCTGATTTTTGAGTTTCAGCAAGAAATTTACGGCAATTTTATCGAAGTACGGCCCTTAAAATTTCTAAGGTCTGAAACCACTTTTCCCGATGCGGAAGCACTCCGCAAACAAATCCACCAGGACATGGAGCAGGCTCACGGATTTCTGGATCAACAAATTCCCGGCTGGCGCCGAACCTGAAGGAACCGCATGTATCAATACCTTCCAGAACGCATCATCATTGATCAGGCCGTGGAACATGAACCGCTGACTCAGGAAATCCTCCAACGATTTTCGAAGGTGCCGCAAGTGTTTGTGGAAAACTATGCATGGCATAAAGATGAACCGTCACAAGATCCTGAAGCAAACCACCTGACAAGGGGCAAAAAAACCCTGCATCTGAAATATTTTAAGGGCGATGCTTTCAAACTTTGTCCGGGTGTGACCAATGGTGCCGTTTGCTGTAATTATTTCACCATTGATTTTGTGGAAAACTGCCCGTTTGAATGCACCTATTGTATCCTCCAGGCTTTTTTGAACAAACCGGTCATCACCGTCCATGCGAATGTGGGAGATATTCTGGAACAAGTTCAAAATCATGTTCTGCAACATCCCCAACGTTTGTTCAGAGTTGGAACCGGCGAACATTCCGACAGCCTTGCGCTTGACCCGGCCCTCGGTCTGAACCGTCATCTGATCCGCTTTTTTGCCAAACTGCCCAATGCGGTTCTTGAACTCAAAACCAAATCAGACCATGTGGACCATTTGCTGGACTTGCCGCATGGTGGCAAAACGGTCATTGCATGGTCGATCAATCCTGAATACCTGGTCACCCATGAAGAATTCAAAACGGCCCGGTTGCATGAACGACTGCTTGCGGCCCAAAAAGCATCAGAAGCTGGTTATAAAATCGCATTTCATTTTGATCCGTTGATCCAGTATCCTGATTGGAAAAGTGGCTATGCGGAAGTGGTCCGGCTATTGACTCAAACCATTGAGCCACAACGCATCGCCTGGATCAGTCTGGGGAGTTTGAGATATCTGCCCAAACTCAAACAGGTCGTGGAAGAACGATTTCCCAACAGCCGGATTTTCCTGGGCGAATTTGTTCCTGTTGGCGATGGGAAAATGCGCTATCTCAAGCATATTCGACAAGAAATGTTTCACTTCATGGAAGATCAACTACGCCAATGGGCGCCTCAGGTTCCGCTCTACCTGTGTATGGAAAAAGCCTCTGTCTGGGAAAACTCAATGACGGCTCATCCTCATCATTCCGAGGAACTGGAACAGATGATTTCCAGTCAATTTCAACAAAATTTTTCTGAGGCAGGAGGCGCCAATGAATGAAGGGTATTCCACACAAATTCCTTTGTTTCCCTTGTATGGCACAATTCTTCTGCCAAAAACAATTTTGCCCCTGAATATTTTTGAACCCCGTTACAAACAAATGCTGGAACACGCACTGGAAAATGATTCCTTGCTTGGCTTGATTCAACCAGTAGAACCCGGTGGCATTCCTTTGTTTGAAACAGGCTGTCTGGGAAAAGTAGAATGGCGTAAAAAACTGCCCAATGGCAACTCCTTAATCCGATTGCATGGTTTGATCCGCTTCAGTGTGAAGCAGGAACTCACAGTCGAGACACTTTATCGCCAGGCAATTGTGGATTATTCGGCATTTTACAATGATCTGGAAGATGGTGAGACGATGGAGGACAGTGACGACACTGAGTTTTTTGAAGTGTTTGCGGCTTATGTTTTGCGCAAAAAGATTCAGATTGACTGGACAAAAATCAAATCCATTTCCCGGAAATACCTGATCAATCTATTGTGCATGAATCTGGACTTCATGGGCATTGAAAAACAGGCACTGCTTGAATCCCCCAATCTGATCTCCCGCCGCGAGGATTTGTTGTCATTGATGCGCATGGATCAGATCAATGAGTCTTCCGACATGACATCTCAAGCCCTGAATTGAACCACCCCTCGTCTATAATTCGAGGGGTGCAGTGCGACCTTGATGCTCCTCCTGTCAACACATCTTCGCAAACTCTAATCCGCAATAAAAGAACAGCAATAATCCGTAATTTTTTTGATTTTCAGTCCAAATTTGGATTTTGCGGGAACATCAAACGATTCTCCGCCCTTCACAGTTCGCCATCCAGATTCACCAGGTAGTGAAACCTCCAGATCTCCAGACATGATTTCCATGATTTCTTTAGCATCGGTATTGAATTCATATTCGCCCGGAAGCATGATGCCCAGAGTCTTTTTGGAACCGTCGGGAAACACGACAGAACGGCTGGTAACATTTCCATCAAAATAAATATTTGCTTTTTTAATGACAGTAACACTTTTGAATTCACTCATGAATACTCCTTCCTCAATCATTGTAATGGTTCATTGGATAGTCCCCTGAAATAAAGCGTGCTCAGAGAATTGAGTAGATAATTTTTTTGTTTGGAGAACTCAAGTTGGAGTTTATTTGAAGCGTTATGAGAGGTGAATCTATTTCAAAAAGGCAGGCGACAGCCCCGCAACAACAGGGCTGTTCAAAATTTAAGGATTGTAGGAGTAAACGCTATTTTGGCAATTAGCACCGTCAGACCCGCCAATATAAAATACTTTTCGGTCATCCAGCACCACAGCCACCCCCTGATCTCTTGCCGCAGGCAAATTTGCTTTGGGTATCCATGTTCCATCAAAGGCATACCATTCAAAGGCACTGGAACGAACCCCCGGAGCTGTGGAACCACCAACCATAAACAGTCGATTGAACATTTTCCCTGCGGATTGATATGCTCTGACATTTGGGCTTGATGAGGAAACACCCCAAGTATCCATCACCGGATTATACGTTCTGACACCATTGGAGTAGTTGCCTGCAAAGTCATCACCTCCAAAGATAAATATATTGTTTCCATCCACCGCAGATCCAGCATAGTAAGTACCTGTTGGAATCGCCATGAGAGCTGACCAGGTGTTCAAAACAGGATCGTATACATAACTGACTCCAGTTGGATAACCGCCAACAACATATATTTTATTGTTAAATACCTGTGCTGACATTCCGACCCTCGCATCAGGAATGTTGGCTTTTGTTTCCCATGCATAGGCATCCGGATTAAAAGCCTCCACAGAATTTGTTGGTGTACCGCCAGTGGTTTCGCCGCCAATCACATAAAGCTTGCCGCCAACCACCGCATGTGCCGCACCTTTGCGGGGTGTGGGCATATTATAGCCGGAAGACCATGTATCATACTCCGGATCGAAAATCTCCATGCTGTTCAGATAATAATTGGAAGCATCAACACCGCCAACCACATAAATCTGTCCGTCCAGAACACCTCCGGCAGGAGAGCATCTGGACTCACTCATTGTGGCTATGGTAGTCCATGTATTATTTCCCTGAGTTGTGAAAGTCAGGGTATATTGCCCGCCTAAAGAATTGCCCACAACATCACGGATTCCAGGATGCAATGTGATTGTATAAGCGGCACCAGCATCCAGTAAAGCTTCCGTAAAGAAATATACAGTGTATGTGGTCGCATCATAGGCAAAACGCCCGGGAACCATACTATTGTTGCTGTCTTTGGTAATCCGGAACGAGTTGCTGTTGATTGAATTCACGTCCAAATCTTCGTCAAACTCCACACTAATCATGCTGTCCACCGGCACATTGACAGCATTATCCATCGGGGCAGAGTTGACTATCGCAGGGATGTCATGATCTGAGTCGCTTCGATAATATTGATATACTTCCTCGTCTGACAGTGCCCGAGCACGGATCATCAAGGAACCCACCACACCATTGAAGAACAGTTCCGGAATACCGGAGGTGTTCTGTAAAGCACCGAGAATCAGGTTTGAGGATGGATTGACCGTTGTGTCAGCATTGATAAAGGAGGCGCTGGTTTCATGTACCCCATCGATATACAATGTCATTTCGATGACGTCGATGACAATATCAATTCTTGTCCATGTATTCAACGTGAGTACCGAATAACTCGTCATAGAATCCGGGGTTGCTGAGTCACTGTCACGGACACTCACAGTCAGATAACCACTGCTGTCAACAGACAAACTGTAGGAATCAAACATCGTGGAACCATCAAAATCGGATTTTGAAATAATGCCGGAAGAGCCTGTTCCCGGAAAAGAATCCGCTTTCAACCACATGCTGAGGGTAAGACTCCCTGTTCCCGGATTAAGCGAGGCATCATGAGGGAAACTGATATAGGAATCTGTGCCATTAAAACTGTAGGCATTGTTTGGATCGCCTCCAGGTCCTGTGGTTAAAGTAGCGTTGAACACCGTGCCATCCAGATGATTTTTTCCGTAATCATTCGCATCTCCCTTAAACCCATAGGCGGCAGTCAGTTGCAGGTCATCCGTTCCAATTCGAAGCACAATGCCATCGGACATTCCCTGATTGGTATTGCCCTCAAAGTCACCATCTGTATGTCCCGCAATGATTACTTCATTTTTGGGGCTCAAGGCCAATGCGCTTCCTGAATCGTCAACACTGGTTCCATTCTGAATCCCCCAGACGATTGAAGCGAAATAATCGGTATAATCATATCTTACCAGAAACAAATCATTATTTCCCATAGGAGTTCCTCCAAACAGAGAACCCTGTGTGAAACCTGTGATATACAAAGCATGGTTGGCTGGATCAATCGCAATATCATGAGCTTCATCCCATCCGGATTCGCCCAGCATGGTTGTCCATTTGTCCATTCCGTCAAAAGCATTGAATGCCATCACAAAGGCGTCATAGGATCCACTGTTGGAATTTCCGCCAATTGAACCATCTGTGTAACCCGTTACAAACACATTGTCATTATCTGCGGCCATGGCTGTCGCTGTATCGCTATACATGGAACCCATTTGCCGCATCCACCCTCTTCGGCCAAGGTGATCATACCGCACCACAAAGACATCGGTACCACCGGCATTGGAACCCCCAAGCGATCCGCCTGTATTTCCAGAAATCAGAACCATTCCTGTATGATCCAAAGCCACACCTGTGGCCAGATCAGAAGCTGAAGTTCCAATCTGCTCAGCCCACTGCAGATCAGTGGCACTATTGAACTTGAGGAGTACCGCATCGGTGTTTCCATAACTATTGTTTCCAGCCAAACTGCCGGAAGTGTACCCTGCCACATAAATGGAACCATCGGGATCGAGAGCAATGTCATAGGCTTCATCATCCCCAATGATGCCAATCTGTTTTGACCATTGACGGTTGCCATTCCAATCATATTTTACCAGAACGATATCGAGTCCGCCTTCGTAAGTATTGCCATCCAAACTGCCGCCTACGCTACCGACCACAAACACATCGCCTGCGGTATTGGTCGCAACCGCATAAGC
The DNA here is from genome assembly GCA_015232315.1 of SAR324 cluster bacterium. Lineage (NCBI taxonomy): Bacteria > Deltaproteobacteria > SAR324 cluster bacterium. The sequence continues at coordinate 151,017 of JADFZZ010000008.1, forward strand.
GACATCTTCACCGCTGGTGCCAAAGGTGCGTGACCATAGTTTCGTTCCAGAAGAACTGTATTGCACAATAAACGCATCGCTCCCCCCTGCACCAGGCCCATCCAGATCACCGGTAGTCGAACCAACCACATACACGACACCATCCTGATCCATCGATACATCATGAACCTTTTCCTGGTAGGCGGTTCCGAACTGTTCAGGCCCGCCCCCGCAATTGGAAGTACAGGTACAATTGGAAGTACAGGTCCCACCACCAGAACCAAAATTAACCATAACCGGAGTATTGTGATCCGTCATATCCCCGATTCCAAGCTGACCCATTGTATTTGAGCCCCAACACCAGGCATTCTGGGCACCGTCCATCGCACAGGCATGATATTGACCAAGGCTCAATTGCATAATGTTATTAATTGTAAGAGCAGATGGAGAATTTTTATCGGTGTTTGTTCCAATACCCAACTGCCCTGAAGTTCCACTCCCCCAACATTGTACATTCCTGTCATAAAGATTTGCGCAGGTAAAATCAAAACCCGCATCAATCAACCGAACCGAAGGCAGGGACATCGTCGAGACAGGGACATTGCTGCTGGCGGCAGTCCCGTTCCCCAACTGGCCCAGAGTATTGTCACCCCAACAGCGGATTTCACCACTTCCTAACAGCGCACAGGAATGAATATCTCCAGCACTCACATGCATGGGTCCCTGCAGATTGGCAACCCATACAGGCAGTGGCTGATCAAGATTATTGCCATCACCCAATTGACCAGATCCTCCCTGGCCCCAACAGGCAACAGATTGATCGCTTGTCAGTGCACAGGTATGCGCTCCACCGGCACTGATTTCCACCACATCATTGATCCCCTGCACTGCGACAGGAGTGTTGCTGTCAATCAATGAATTATTACCTAATTGTCCGTGATGGTTACGTCCCCAACAGCGCACACTGCCATCATTCAGCACGGCACAGGCATGATCGTTTCCGGATGATACTTGAACAGCCGTCGAAATACCTGTCACTTGCACAGGCGACCATTGATCCAAGTTACCACCATCACCCAATTGTCCAAAATCATCTTTTCCCCAGCAAACAACGGTCCCATCTTTTTTGAGAGCACAGGTAAAATCGAAGCCAGAACTGACTTGGATCGTATCTGTTAATCCAATAACATTAACAGGTATGTTGGAACCGCCGATGTTCCCATTGCCAAGGTTTCCATTTGAACCGGATCCCCAGCATTTGATTTCCATGCCATCAGTTGCACATGTATGGGAAGCTCCTCCAGATATCTGAATCTGATCGTCATCACCGTTCGAGAGTGACACATCAACAGGATCAAAACCATTGTAAACCGGATCCGTTGACACAACCGGACCCAGAAAAACAGTGACATTTTGCGGACCATCCAGCAATTCATCATCCACTCCATAAAGATCAATGGTCTGTGGAGTATTCCAGTTGGCAGGAGTGAAGGTCACATAAGGATAAGTGATGACTTCTGTGGGATCACTGGTCTGTACCTCAATCGTAACATCCGCAATCGGTGCGCTGTTAAGAACAATCGTGAAATGTTCCTGCTTTGAACCACTTTCTGAAGTTCCTGTTCCACTCAGAGCACTCACGGTGACACCAACACTCTCGTCATCCTCATTGATCACCGTCACATCATCTGGTTCAATACCGATATAGGTTCCCACAGAGGCTGTGTTATCAAGAAAGATGGAAAAATTCTGATTTCCGTCCGCGATAGCGTCATCCACACCGGTCACAGTGACCATCTGAGGAGTGTTCCAGTTGCTGGTTAAAAAGGTCATGCCCGGCGGTGAAACCGTTCCTTCATCAATAGCGCTACTGGTGATTCCAATACTGATATTTCCAGCAGGTTGGCTTTGAAGCATGACAGTGAACGTCGCGGTTCCACCGGCTTCAGTGGTATTGCCGCTGATGGCACTGACAATGAATCCTGGAGTTTCGTTATCTGTTACGGTTGTTGTGACATCGACTGGGTCAATGCCATTATAATTGGCATCAGCGGAGGTTGCCTGTGACAGGGCAATTGTTACAGGTTGATTCCCATCCGCGACAATATCATCAACGCCTGTGATCGTAACACTTTGTGCGATATTCCATGTGGTTGCGCCAAAAGTAAGAGTGCCTGGAGTCACTGTCGCTTCCAGAAGATTACTGCTGGTGACCGTGAGGGTCACATCCGCGGTAGGCTGGCTGGTCAATTTAACCACAAAATTTCCGGTTCCTCCTGCTTCTGTCACATTGCCGATCAAGTCACTCACAACAAAACCAGCCGTTTCATTGTCCGTGTTGATCACGCTCACACCCGCAGGGGCCAAACCGTTGTAATTGGCATCTGTGGATACTGTTTTTGCCAGCGCAATGGTGTATGTCTGATTGCCATCAATGATGAAATCATCGACGCCAGTGACTGTTACTGTCTGATCCGCGTTCCAGTTCGCCGCGGTAAAAGTCAGTGTCGTGGTTGACAAAGATCCTTCCGTCGTATCAGAACTTGTGAGAGCCATTGACACATCAGCCGTTGGTTCACTGGTTAGCTTGACAGTGAATGTAGCGGTCCCACCAGCTTCCGTGGTATTGCCACTGATGGTACTGACAAGAACACCTGCCGTTTCATTATCCACATTGATGACATCCACATCTGGAGGATCAAGCAGATTATAGTCGTTATCGGCAGAAACAGCTTTATCCAAAACTATTTTATAAGGAATATTGCCATCAGCCAGATTATCATCCACGCCAGTGACCGTCACAATTTGAATAGCATTCCAGTTATCAACTGTGAATTTGAGCGATGCGGGCAATGCCGTCCCTTCAGTGAGATCAAAACTTTTTACAGCGATGACAACATCTGACACAGGTTGACTGGCAAGGCTAACCCCAAAAGTGGCGGTTCCACTGGCTTCAGTTGTACTCCCACTGACGGTGCCTACTAAAAACCCGGGAGTTTCGTCATCAATGTTGGTCACATTGACTGCAGTCGCAGGATTGCTGTTATAGTTAACATCTGTTGACACAGTGGGACCAACTTTGATCTGAAAAAGCTGATTCCCATCATGCAGAAAATCATTAATACCTTTGATGGTAACTGTTTGGGGGGCATTCCAGTTAGAAGCAGTGAATGTCAGCGACGAAGGCGAAACTGTTCCTTCTGAGATATCAAGACTTGCGATCGGAATAGTAACGTCTGCATAAGGTTCACTTTTCAATTCAATACTGAATGTTGCTGTTGCGCCACCTTCAGTCACTTTGCCACTGACAGCACTAACAGTCATGGCGCTTCCGCTCATCGAACTGACAATAAAGCCTGCAATTTCGTCATCCACATTGATAACAGCCACATCCTCTGGATCCAGAAGATTATAGTCCTTATCCCCAGAAACAGCTTTATCCAAAGCAATCGGATAATTGATGTTTCCATCAGCAATATAATCATTCACGCCAGTTACTGTCACCATCTGGATCGTGTCCCAGTTCGCTACGGTGAATTTGAGAGACGCAGGCAATGCTGTCCCTTCGGTCGTATCCATACTTTTTACAGCAACAACAACATCAGAATTAGGCTGACTCGCCAGACGAACACCAAAAGTAGCTGTTCCACCGATTTCAGTAGTGTTGCCACTAATTTTACCCACCAGGAATCCAGGTGTTTCATCATCAATATTTGTCACGTTGACGGTGGTAGCCGGATATCGATTATAGTTAGCATCCGTGGACACTGCGGAACCAACCCTGACCTGAAAAATCTGGTTCCCATCATGCAGAAAATCATTAGCGCCTGTGACCGTAACAGTCTGGGGAACATTCCAGTTAGAAGCAGTAAACTTCAAGGACGAGGGCGCAACAGTTCCTTCTGACGTATCAAAACTTACAACTGGAATGTCCACATCCGCTACAGGTGCACTTTTCAAAACCACCGTGAATGTGGTTGTGGAGCCGGTTTCTGTGACTTTGCCGCTGATTGTGCTCACCTCCATCCCCGCAGGGTTGCTCAATGCCGCTGTATTTGTAAATGCGACATTCGTACTTGCAATATCAGGAAGAAGCGAATCCTGCACCTTGGAAATAAGATTGGTCTGCGTCGTCTGAACCACTGAATTCATTGTGGCACTGTCGATACGTTTTGTCAGATCGCCTTTTTCCTGCAACTGCGCAACCAGATTGATGGTATTAGACATCTGATCCAAGGCCGCGGAATTTTTAAGCACATCCGATGCGCTGGCATTGCTGGTCTGCAGAGATTGAATGCTGGTGACCACGACACTGACGGTCTGGTTGGCAATGTCCTTGCTGTTATCAAACAAATCACCGGTACCGCTTTTGGCTTCACTGACCAGTTGTGTGAAAGAAGATGAATTTGGGTCAAAAGACTTGATAAAATCACAAATACTTTTCCCTACAGTTTTGGCGACAGCACTCGAAGAAATATTTCCTGGAACAGTCATATCGGCCAGTTGCTTTTCAATTAGATCGCCACTGACCTCCAGCATTTTCATGATTTCTTCAGGATTCTTGCCCGAAGCACTCATTTCAGTCATACACTCAGTCAGCGCATTTACCTGATCAGAAGTGAATTTTCCGGATGCTTTTGCCAAAAAAGAATTGCTGTCTGAAGACGCACTTTTACTGACCTGAACAATGGTATCAAGCTGTGCTCCTGAAACCTGAGAATCAACAGTGGTGGTATCCAGTGGTTTATCAAAAGAATCCAGGGGTCGGTTATAAATAGTATTTGTTTGTTTTTCGGCAGCGCGCATGAGTGTTTTTGTAACCACTTCCAGTTGATTTCCCTCAGTAAAATCATTATTGCTTTTCAGCAATTCGGCCGTCGACATCAAATTTTTTATTCCCACATCTAAAACCGCTACCGCCCTGTTTTTAGTTCTGTCATCATTGGTTCCAACCTGATTGGCGGCTTGTTGTGCCAAAAATGGAATCACATCCGCACTGGCATTGACAATCGCAACAGCCTTGTTTTGGGATTGACCGGTCAACCCTGCTGTGTTCTGCAGAGCGGATACAATTATCCCGGTTTGCAGGGTAACGCCACCAGTAGCAGAAGTTTCAAACAAAGCGGCCCCGGAGCTTGCAAACAACTTAAAGATCTCCTTAGATGGCATTTGACTGTTATTATTGGCATCTTTTGTGATTTCTTCAGTGAGACGGGCTACCATGGCCAGAGAGGACGCAACCTGAGCCGCATTGGCATTTTGGGTGGGATCTGATGTCAACTCAGTAACACTCAAACCGGTTTGTGTCTGAGTTTTTTTCTGTACATCTTCCAATGAACTGTCAGGTGACTGAATCAGATTAGACGCCATCAATGAAGTCACCGGTGTGACAGAAACCTGACTCTGATCAGGAACTGTTGTGACGTTAATATTTTCAGGGGGTGTGATGCTGACAACCGTATTGAGGGTCATCCCTGGTAAATCAGCATCGCCTTTGGATCCATCAGCACCAATATCAACACCATCAGCACTTTCAATAATCACAGAAACAGGATTCAACGAGTCAGGATCGCTACCCACAGCAAAATCAAAGGTGTAGGTCCCATCCTCATTCGTTACAGCCGTATAGGGATTTCCATTTGCATCCACCAGAATTTCACCCGTTTTAGGATTTCTGGCAATGAGTGTTGAGCCCGCGATAGGCCCATCCACCACTCGTCCGGCGGCACGTCCGGCAGTGATTCGTTCGAGCATCACACGCCCGGCGGTTATACGCTCCAGCATGACTCGATTACCACCGGGTGCCTCATCGCAACTCTCAAGCACCAGAAGTGACATTGCCATGAGGATCAAACTCACCCAAAGCGCGGACTTTGTTTTTCCGCTGATCCCTTTTTTCTGAAAATGTGGCATGTTCATAAAGCCTCCCTAAACCGCTGAGATGTGTGATAAAGATTATGGATATTCTATTTCAGGTGGTACTCAAAAAATAAGAGATGTGGGACTCCAAAACTCACATTGTTTCAGGACCCTTCCGTAAATAGATCTTTTTCAGACGACAAAAGTTCAACACTATGGCCTTTTTATAACAGAAATTTGGAGCATGCTCCATCCCTCAAGTCGATTATTTTAGTAACCTTAATAATATCAAATCTCAATACTCCTCCGCTTGTCAGCAATTAACCTTGAAATCCACTGATAGAACCTGTTTAATTCGTCCTCAACCAAACCAAGCATCCCGGGTTGTGAATCGTGTTGATTTAAACTGTATGGGCTACCAATTTAAGCCGATACAGTTAAGTACCCGATCAAAAGTTTTTTAAATTACTCTGGTTCCTGACGTCTCGTCGGGAACCGTTCCATAATGCATCTCTGGTGCCCTTCCACGGCTCCTTGGCAAACCACCGGAGGTGGGATTATGACACGGTGCCGAAAAAGAAAAGTGTACCATTTATTTCTTGGCAGGGCCTAAGGGGATTGCTGAACAAAAGAAAAACTTCCAACAAAACGCTGATCACCGAACTTTTTGGCCGAAAAACAGCACAAAATCGGGTTAGCGTGTCGTTGGACAGGAGAGACAGTTACTCACAATCTGGTAGAAAATAAGAAGTCAGAGGAAATGATTTTTAATCCGAGGTGATCAACCATTGGATCAAAATCATGATCATCGTGCAGTAATAGCAAGTTTTCTTGAATACAAAACGTACCAATAAGAACATCCACTGTTTTACGGATAGTAATGCCTTGTTTTCTCAATCGCCTATAATTTATGGCGCTTTGCAGGGCTAGATCATATCCCCCTATTGTGCGACAAGGAAGAACATCTAAATGAGACTTGGCCTTTTCAAAATCGCGGTCAAAGCGAAACCCCTGTAGAACTTCTGTCAAGATTAAATCACCCATCAGAAGAGGTACCGTCTGTAATAATTGATCTAACAGTTCAGTCTGCCAAGCTATTTTCCCATTGAAATAACTAATCCATACGGAGGCATCCACCAGAATCATGAATTTTCCTTTATCGATTCGGTATCAGCAACCCACTGAAGTTTACCTCGAAGTTTACGGATCTGTGCTTGTTTTTTTACTTGGATCAATAACCGCAGGCCTTCTTCAACAGTTGCTTTTTTAGTTTTGAGTTGGCTGAGTTCTATAGCTTCAGACAGTAATTGATCGTTAATGATAATATTAGTCCTCATTTGACCTCCTATTGTGTATAGTTTTTATTATTCGTACACACTAGGCCATAGAAAAGCAAGAGAACTCTATGCCAAAAACATAAGAGGCGGCGTAATACAAAGGGACGGGGGGTAGTTCAGCCCAACAAATCGCTGAGGCTGACGGCAACCAAAGCGCGCCCATCATGAAATTTTGCCACCTGTGCAGGTGTATTTTACGCAACCAGTTTAAACTCAAGGACATGATGCTTAAACCAGGTTGGATATTCCTGATTCTTTTTTAAGGCCGTCACCGAAGCCAAGGCCACACTCC